>JAGATO010000057.1 GCA_017621195.1 Bacillota bacterium
ATCGCCGGAGACGGCCAGAATTCCGTTGGTTCCCCGTTCCAGAACGGCGATGGTGTCCTCCTGGGACAGCAACTGTTTGTTTCGACGCATTTCTCTGAACATGATGGTTAAACTCCTTTCTCGAAAAAATAGTCGGCATTCCGTATCTTCAAAGGCCTAACGATACGAAACCCGACATATGCGCTTACCCGGCGGCAAGTTTTCCTTATTGTGATGAAACAAGTATACCCTATGGAGCGTCAAAAATCCATAGGGTTTCTTATTTATTATTTTAATTTTATTATTATAATTATTTTGTTGTTTTTTTACATTTTGATTTTACATTTCATTTTTTACTATTATATTTATATTCTGTTACATTCTTTCGGCTTTCACCATTTTCGGGAGCCTTTTCGCTGGCTCGAGCCAGGGAAGCATTCGCAAACCTGATATAGGGAAGAACCGGGACTTATACCGCCCCCTTGTCCATTCGGTCTTTCAGTATGCGAACGTCGTTTTCCAGGTTGGTGACGCGCAAGCGGAGCAGTTGGTCCTGTTCGTACATTTTCATCATCGAATTCAGTTTTCTGTCCAGATTCAAATGACCCTCAGCGATGATTTTGATGCTGGGACGAATTTCGTTTTCCAGTACCATCCAAATTTTGCGTAGTTCATTGGATTGTCGCTGATCATTCTTTTTCAGTATTACGACCTCGCGTTTGAGATCGGATACATCGGCTTTAAGTTCGGCCACGTCGGACTTCAAAACAGCCACGTCGGTTTTAAGTTCAGCCACGTCGGTTTTAAGTTCAGCCACGTCGGCTTTGAGTACAGCGACATCTGCTTTGACTTCGGCCATTTCGGACTTCAGTATAGCGACATCACTCTTCAGAACAGCCACGTCGCACTTTACCTCGGCCATGTCCGAGGTGAGATGGTCGATCTTTCCGTTCATGATCCTGAGCTGATCTAAAATAAGCATGGTTTCTTCCGTCATACGCATTCCTCCTTTGCTGCGTTTTTGCGGCGGATCCGGTGTTCGGGCAGGATGGTGATAGAAGAAAAGATCGTGTCTTGGAACGAGTGAAACAGGGACAGCCACAGAGATGTAGTTTGTAATATCACTATAGCATACGCAAAGTTCGAAGTCTATGGAAATGTTTCGACAAAATTCGACGCGGCAGTTTCATCGGATCGAGCGTTGCTTTTCCTCATTATTACGTTACTTTTCCGCGTAATCTTGCGCAATCGTGAAAAGATAACTATAATGAGAAGAAACGGAAAAAACGAAACCACAGATGGAAATAGATGAAAAAGGAGAAAAAGTTATGGCCGAAAAAGTGGCGGAAACCTTCATCCCGCTGTTATTTGCGGGCGATATCAACGTATACAGCGTAGCCAGAGCGTTCCACGAAGCCTATGGAATCCGGAGCGTCGGCTACGGGAAATATCCCACGGGGCCCTGCTACCACAGCAGGATCATCGATTACCGCGCCAACGAAAAAGCCGACGAACAGGACACATTCCTGGCGCTGGTCACCGAGTTTGCCGCGGAACATGCGGATAAGACGGTGCTGCTGATGGGATGCGGCGACAGCTACGTGCAGCTGTGCAGTCAAAATAGGGATCGCCTGCCGGAAAACGTGGTGACACCGTACATCGACATTGATCTGATGAACGATCTGATCCATAAAGAGAAGTTCTATCAGCTCTGCGAACAGGTGGGCGTGGACTATCCAGACACCTTCGTGTACCATCCGGGAGAACCCAGGGATTTCGAACTGCCCTTTACGGGGCCGTTCATCATCAAGCCCTCCAACGGCATCGAATACTGGCGTCATCCCTATGCTACCCAGAAGAAGGTGTACAAGGTAGATACCCGAAGTCAGCTGGATCAGGTTCTGTGCGATATCTACGATTCGGGCTACGACGATTCGGTGATCATCCAGAACTTCATTCCCGGAGATGATTCGTACATGCGGGTTCTGACCAGCTATTCCGACCGGAACGGCCAGGTGAAAATGATGTGTCTGGGTCATGTGCTGCTGGAAGAGCATACGCCTCACGGCATCGGCAATCACGCCGTCATCATTACGGAGCGAAACGAGGTCATCGAAGGGCAGCTGCGCGCCCTGCTGGATCGGTTGCACTTCGTGGGCTTTTCCAATTTCGATATCAAATACGACAGGCGCGATGGAAAGTACAAGGTGTTTGAGATCAACACCCGTCAGGGACGATCTAACTTCTATGTGACCGGAGCCGGGGAGAATATCGCCCGATGCGTCGTCCGCGATTACATTCAGAAAGAGGACATCCCCTTCCATACGGTGGACAGAGAATCGCTGTGGATGGTGGTTCCCAGAGGTGTGGCATTCCGTTACGTGAAGGATGCAGAGGCCAGGGCCAGAATGAAACGGCTGATCCGCGAAGGAAATGTGGTCAATCCGCTGTTTTACGGCCCCGATCTCAGCCCGGGGAAGTGGCTGCGCCTTCAGAAAAATCAGCTGGGCCACTATATCAAATACAAAAAATATATGAAGTAGAACGGAGCATTGGACAGATGGCGGTTTTTTACGGAAATACTGCCAGAGGAAGGCCGGGAGGAAACAGCCGATGAAAGAGGCAGAGACAAGAGAAAAAAGAGAAAAGTCCAGGTATCTTTTGCAGGCATATCTGGATGTGTTGAAGAGGGAATTCCTCCTGGAGGATTACGATCTGACGGAGGAGCAGCGCAGCCGCAGTGTGGAACGGTTGACCTTTGATTCGAGAGAGGCGACAGAGGGAACGCTGTTCGTCTGCAAGGGTGCTCACTTTCAGACCCGGTATCTGAAGGATGCCATCGCAGGCGGAACGTTCTGCTACATCAGCCAGAGGCGCTACGGAGCCGATGAGCTGGGAGAGGAGGCGGAGCGCTGCGGAGCGATCATCGTCAAGGACGTGCGGCTGGCCATGGCCGCGCTGGCCCGTCAGTTTTACGACGAGCCCTGGAAGGATCTGACGCTGGTGGGGATCACCGGGACCAAGGGAAAATCCACTACCACGTATTTCCTACGTCAGATTCTGGATCTGTGGCTGGAAAAGAAGGGAAAGCCGCTGTCAGCCGTGGTCAGCGGCATCGAAACGTACGACGGAACGGAGCGGTTCGAGTCCCATCTGACTACGCCGGAGATCATGCCATTACTGAGTCACTTCCGAAATGCGGTGGATAACGGAATCGAATATCTGACCATGGAAGTGTCCAGTCAGGCTCTGAAGTATCACCGGGTTCGGGGAATCCTGTTCGATTACGGCGTATTTCTGAACATCGGAGAGGATCACATCAGCGACAGCGAGCATCGGGACTTCGACGACTATTTCGAATCGAAGCTGCAGCTGTTCGGTCAGTGTGAAACGGCGGTGATCAACCTGAATTCCGATCACATCGACGAGATCCTGCTGTGCGCTGAGGGCTGCCCCAGGATCATCACCTTCGGAACCACGCCTCGGGCCAACGTCCGTGCGGATCGGATCCGACGCAGCGATGGAGCGACACGATTTACCGTGGAGACGGCGCTGTGGAAGCGGGAGTTTGCCATGGCAATTCCGGGACTGTTCAACGTGGAAAACGCCCTGGCAGCCATCGCCGTTGCCGTCGATCTGGGCGTCGAGCCGGAGATCATCGCCGAGGCGCTGGAACACGCCAGCGTCAGCGGCCGCATGGAAGTGTTCAGAAACGAGGAGCGGGACGTTACGGTCATCGTGGACTACGCCCACAACAGGCTGAGCTTCCAGCGGCTGTACACCTCTGCGGCGGAGGAATACAGCGGAAAGAAGATCGTAGGTATCTTCGGCTGTCCGGGAGGCAAGGCCCAGGCGCGGCGTCAGGAGCTGCCGGAGGTTGCCGGAAAGTATGCGGTCAAAATCTATGTGACCGAAGAAGATCCGGGAGAGGAAGATCTGGCAGCCATCAATGCGGAAATCGTCGCCAATGTGAAAGCTCAGGGTTGTGAGGTGCAGATCATCGCGGACCGCGAGGAATGCATTCGGACGGCCATTGAACAGGCAGAGCCGGGGACGGTGATCCTGCTGACCGGAAAGGGTCGTGAGACCCGTCAAAA
>JAGATO010000058.1 GCA_017621195.1 Bacillota bacterium
AGCGGGAACTGAAAAGAGCCGGTATCCACATGGAATTCAAGAATACGCCCATATACAACAGCGCTTATATCGAGGGGATCCAAAACCTGTATGAATTCGACTGCGGCGAGCTGTCGGGCTGGATGTACAAGGTCAACGACTGGTTTCCCAACTACGGTTGCAGCCGCTATCAGCTGAAGGAGGGCGACGTGATCGAATGGGTCTACACCTGCAACCTGGGCATCGACGTGGGAGGACATTACGCTATATGAGAAACAGAGATTCCTTTTCCGGATTTCATCCTGTGGTCAACTTCCTGTATTTCGGCCTGGTTCTGGCCTTCACCATGGTTCTGATGCATCCGGTCAGCCTGCTCATCTCGCTTGTGAGCGCCCTGTCCTACGCCGTCTATCTGAACGGGAAGAAGGCCGTCCGCTTTTCTCTGATGTACCTGATGCCGATGATGCTCATGGCAGCCATCGTCAATCCGGCGTTTCAACACGAAGGAGTCACCATTCTGACCTACCTTCCCTCAGGAAATCCGCTGACGTTGGAGAGCATCGCCTACGGCGTTGCCGCGGCAATCCTCCTGGCGGCGGTGATCACCTGGTTCTCCTGCTACACCGCCATCATGACCTCGGACAAGTTCGTCTACCTCTTCGGCCGCATCATTCCCGCCCTCAGCCTGGTCCTCAGCATGACGTTGCGGTTCGTGCCCCGGTTTCAGGCTCAGTTCCGGACGGTCAATGAGGCGCAGCGATGCATCGGGCGGGACAGCACTCAGGGAAGTCTGTTCCAACGGATCCGCATCGCCGTCACCGTCTTTTCCATCATGGTCACCTGGAGCCTGGAAAACGCCATCGAAACGGCGGACAGCATGAAGAGCCGCGGTTACGGGCTTCCGGGGCGGACCGCGTTCTCCATCTACCGGTGGGATGAACGGGACAGGAGGGCTGTGATATGGCTCTGCTTCTGCGGCGGTTACGTCTTTTGCGGTTGGCTGGCCGGAGGGCTGGACTGGCAATATTACCCGAGGATGCAGGGGGCGCTGACGGGACGGTTTTCCGCCAGCTTTCAGCTGGTGTATCTGGCGCTGTGCATGACGCCTGTGATCCTGAACCGATGGGAGGATAGAAAATGGAAACATTTGCAATACGAAATCTGAGCTTTTCCTACCCGGAACAGCGGGAGAAGGCGATCGACGATCTGACGCTGTCGGTCAGGAGCGGGGAATTCGTAGTTCTCTGCGGTCCGTCGGGCTGCGGCAAGAGTACGCTGCTCCGCCAGTTGAAGACCGTCCTGGCACCTCACGGATGCAGGACGGGTGAGATTCTGTTTGAGGGAACGGCTCTGGACGAACTGGATCTTCGCACCCAGTCCCAGCGGATCGGCTTCGTTCAGCAGAGTCCGGAGAACCAGGTGGTGACGGACAAGGTGTGGCACGAGCTGGCCTTCGGTTTGGAAAGCCTGGGATACGATACTCCCACAATCCGCAGAAAGGTGGCGGAAATGGCCTCCTTTTTCGGAATTCAGACCTGGTTTTACAAGGACGTGACAGAACTGTCCGGCGGCCAGAAGCAGCTTCTCAATCTGGCCTCGGTCATGGTTCTGTCCCCCTCCGTCCTGATTCTGGATGAGCCCACCAGCCAGCTGGACCCCATCGCTGCATCGGATTTTCTGGCGGCTCTGGGGAAGATCAACCGGGAGCTGGGAACTACGATCCTGCTGACGGAACACCGGCTGGAAGAGGCCTTTCCTCTGGCAACCACCGTGGCCGTCATGGATCGGGGACGGCTGCTCTGCACCGGATCGCCGCGAGAAGCGGGAGCGATGCTGAAGGACCGGGGCCATTCCATGTTTCTGGCCATGCCCACGGCCATGCGGGTGTGGGCGGCGGTGGACAGCGATTCTCCATGCCCCGTGACGGTAAGGGAGGGAAAGGACTGGCTGACGGAGCTGGCCGAAACGCGGAAACTGAAACCGGTACCGGAGGCAGCGGTACAGCCTCATTCCGAGCAGGTGATGATCCGGGCGGAGGACCTGTGGTTCCGCTACGAAAAAGAGGCTCCGGACGTGGTGAAAGGCCTGTCACTTCAGGTGAAACAGGGGGAATTTCTGGCCCTTTTGGGCGGAAACGGCACGGGAAAAACCACCAGCCTGAAGCTGTTGGCCGGATTGCTCCGTCCTTACCGCGGACAGGTGAAGGTGTCGGGAACGGTGGGAGTTCTGCCTCAGAATCCCCAGACGCTGTTCGTGAAGAAGACGGTCCGGGAGGATCTGTTCGAAATTCTCAGAGATCGAAAGATGGATCGGGAGGAGAGGGAGAAGGCCGTGGCCTCGGTGGTGCAGCTGTGCTGTCTAGAAACGCTGCTGGACCGTCATCCCTACGACCTGTCCGGCGGCGAACAGCAGAGGATGGCTCTGGCTAAGGTGCTGCTTTTGCAGCCGCAGATCCTGCTGATGGACGAGCCCACCAAGGGGTTGGATGCCGAGTTCAAGCAGAAATTCGCACAGCTTCTGCAGGTGCTCCTGCGCAGCGGCGTCACCGTGGTCATGGTCAGCCACGATGTGGAATTCTGCGCCAGATATGCCCACACCTGTGCGCTGTTTTTCGACGGAACGATTGTGACTCAGGCGGAGCCGCGCAGCTTCTTTTCGGGAAACAATTTCTACACGACCTCGGCAAACCGCATGGGGCGGACGCTGCTGCCGAAGGCGGTAACACCGGAGGATCTGATCGCCGCCTGCGGCGGAAAGCTGCCTGCGGAGCCGGAGCTTCCGGAGGGTGATTTTGCATTACCCGAACCGGCGGAGAATACGCCGGACTGGAAACCGGAGCCGATGCCCCGGTGGCGAAAGCTGGTTGCCGCAGTCTCGGGAGTGACGGCTCTGGCGATGCTGGCCCGGATCCTGAGCATCACCGACCTGACTTCGCTGGTGAGCGCCGGTGGAATGACGGCTCTGGCGGCGGATCAGTTTCGCCTGTACGGAACGATGGTCCTGGCCATGATTGCCTTCGCTTGTTCCGTCTCCCGGCGCAGCCATCGACCGGACTATCTGATTCAGACGCCCAAAGAAAAACGGAAGCTATCCAGGCGAACCCTGGCAGCCTCCGTGCTGATTTTGCTTTTTATTCCGTTGACGCTGCTCGTGGGAGAAACGTATCTGGCGGGAAAGAAGTACTACTTCATTTCCCTGCTGATTCTGATGGAGTGCATGCTCCCGTTCTTTCTGATCTTCGAGAGCCGAAAGCCTCAGGCCAGAGAGCTGGTGGTGATCGCGGTGCTCTGCGCCATCGGCGTGGCGGGCCGGGCGGCCTTCTTCATGCTGCCGCAGTTTAAGCCGGTCATGGCGATGACCATCATCGCCGGCGTCGCCTTCGGCGGCGAGACGGGCTTTCTGGTGGGAGCCATGACCATGCTGGCCTCCAACGTGCTGCTTTCCCAGGGACCATGGACCCCCTGGCAGATGTTCTGCATGGGGATCATCGGCTTTCTGGCCGGCGTGTTGTTCCGGAAGGGATGGTTGCGTCGCAGCCGCACATCTCTGTGCAGCTTCGGCGCCCTGGCGGCCATCCTGATCTACGGCGGCATTATGAACCCCGCCTCCGCCCTGATGTGGGCCGACGAGATCAACGGAAAGATACTCCTGACGTATTACATCTCCGGCTTTCCCATGGACTGCGTCCACGCTGCCGCCACGTGGCTGTTCCTCTGGTTCGGAGCGGAGCCCATGCTGGAGAAGCTGGACCGGATCAAGGTGAAATACGGATTAATCGTCGCCTTCGTGTGATCTGACGTTGGCCATCATCCGTTCCTCGCCCAGCTGAGTGAACATGCGCTTTGCCCAATCCCAGGAAAGCTGTGCCTGAGAGCAGGTATACTGGGTCAGGTAATTTCGGGCAGCGGTTTCGGCCACGCTCTCGTTCCCGTCGGAACAGCGGCGCTGATCCTCTCCGGAGGCCGCGCCGAGGATGGCCCGGTAGGCGGCTTCCACCATAGGCATTTCTTCTTCCCACCGGGATTCCAGCTGCTGAATGGAGCTGTGGATCTGACGGTGGGTATTTTTATAGTCGAATTCGGTCAAATACTGTAGAGCCTTGAACATCCAGAACGCCTTGGCGGGATCGAAACTCAGTTCTTCCTCATCCACGGCGAAATGGGCGGCCTGGGAAGCGTCGGGACCGATCCACTCATACCCTGCGGGAACACGGGTCAGGGCCACGGGATACCAGGGCGTGTAGGGAGCCAGGCAGGGACGGGGCGCCGTCCGTAGCATTCGGATCAGGTTTTTGTCCTCGTTCAGCTCGAAGATGGTGCTTTCCACGGTGGAATAGTTGCAGATGGTGGTGGGAGAATCGTAGCCCCGGTGAGGATTCTTGGTCATGCCTTCGGAAGCGTCGTCAAGTGAACCTTCGTAATGGCTGCGCAGGATATTCTTCACGTCTTCGGTGCTGTACTTTCGCTGAGCTTTCACGGAGAAGGGCTTCAGGTGGTCCCGGTCCGGCTGGGTTCCCGTCAGGAGACGCCAGGCGTTTCTGGCCCGGATGATGTTGAATTCTTTCATCTCGCCGTCCTGATAGGCCTTGGCGAAATCGAAGTCGGACCAGTCGCCGGGTACGGCCGGCGTATACCAGCCCTGTTCGATGGCGTGGGTCACCAGATCCTTCGACCAGTAGTAGTTGTTGCGATCGCTGAAGTCGATCCGGTGGATGGTGAACCAGTTGGGAATATAGTAGACGTGGTCGCTTTCCAGGCGCTTTGCTACGCAGCGGAAGCCCTTGGGAATCTGCACAATCCACGCTTCGTCCTTATCGATCAGGTGGTAGGAACGACTGGACACGTAGCCGAACTCCTCCACCAGGGATGCGATGACGGAAACGGCTTCTCTGGCCGTCTTTGCCCGCTCGGCAACCAACCGCCGCAGGGCGAAGCCGATGCCGTAATCTTCCCGGTTATCTTTGGGACAGCCGGTGGCATCGCGGCTGGGACGGCACGAATCGGTGACGATGACCAGACCCCATTCGTTGACGAAGCTGTCAGCGAAGGAGATGCCGCCTTTGCAGCGGACTTCGGACCAGTAGTAGGCGTAGGTTTCCTCCACCTGAGGGATGACGGCTTTTCCGTCGTCGAAGCGGAGAACAGCTCCGGCTGGGTGCTTCTTCCTTGGAACCACATGAGTCTGGACAACGCAGTCCAGGTCGTCTTCGTTGTGGCCCACGATGAAGTGTCCGGTGACGGATGCGTCCTTTCCGATGATGACGGTACTGCAGTTTCCCCGTTCCGATTCGGGGTGACGATGATGCATTTGTTGATCGGTGTGTTGATACGTACGTTCCATAATAACCTCCATAATACAGTTTTGATACTCTCTATCCTTACGATGCCATTGCGTTGTCAGCCGTGAACGGCGATCCACGTTCCCGACAGGACCATGACCACGTAGACCAGCTGCTTCAGCTTTTTCCCGTCGATCCGGTTGAAGATGCAGCCGCCGATGAAGCTGCCGACGGCCAGACCGGCCAGCCCCCAGAGGGCGGAGACGGCGATTCCCTTTGGCATCAGTCCGGACATGGTGCGGATGGTCAGCAGGTAGATGTTGTTGAGGATGAAATAACACTGCAGCGTAGCCATGTACGTCTTTTTATCGTCGATGACGGAGATGAAATAGAGAACCATGGGAGGGCCGTTGACGGAAAACAGGCCGCCGCACAGACCGGAGACGATGCCGGCGATACCGGCGTTTCTTGTGGTAGGTTGGATCCGAATTCGCTCACTGAAGAAGCAGAGCCAGATGGCCAGAACGATCAGAAAGACGCCCAACAGCCGCTTGTAGATCGGGGACGGGCTGGAAACCAGAAGGAACGTTCCGATGGAGGAGCCGCACAGGCAGAACAGGACGGGAAGCCACAGCTGCTTCAGATCCACGTGACGCCAGCAGCGCCGCAGAATCACCAGATTCAGCGTACCGGACAAAATGGAGGAAATTCCCAGGGCGGTAGAATAAGGTAGAAACAGCGGAACGATGGCCATAAACACGATGCCGAAGCCAAAGCCGCTGACGGATTGAAGCAGGGAAGCGACCAGGGCAACAGCGCCAAGACAGACGGTGGATAACATATTACTTCGTACCTTTCTCTCACAAAACAGATCTCACTACTTCTGTTATATCATCCCGACCGAAAGAACGCAAGGAAAAAGAGGCCGTCGCTTTTCCGGGGAAATGCTCCGGAAAGCGGCGGCCTCCGATTCGTCTTTGAAGCGTGGCTTCCGTATGGACTATTTACTGGAAGCGGGAATGTAAGGAATGATGGATCCGGCGACGGCGCTGGCGGGCATGGTCTGGAGTACGATCTTACCGGGACCTCTGACGATGGTATTGAAGATGCCTTCACCGCCGAACAGGGCGTTCTTGACACCGGGAACGGTGACGATTTCAATGGAACAGGTGGCGTCCATCATGGCCAGATAGCCGGTATCGACAACCATGGACTGGCCGGCACCCAGCGTATATTCCACGGCGTAGCCGTCGATTTCCACGAAGGCAATACCGCGACCGGACAGCTTCTGCATGATGAAGCCTTCGCCGCCGAACAGGCCGGCTCCCAGCTTCTTCTGGAAGAAGGTGGACAGCTCTACGGTGGCTTCGGAGGCTAAAAATGCGCTCTTCTGCGTTACGATCTCATGGCCCGGTTCGATAGAAACGACGCGGATGGAGCCGGGGAAGGAAGAAGCAAAGGCGATCTGACCTTTTCCGCCCATGGCGGTGTAACGGTTTAAAAACAGGGATTCGCCGGACAGCATACGCCCGAACATCTTTCCCAGACCGCCGCCGCTGGTGGTCTCCATCTTCATGTTGGGAGTCATCCAGCTCATGGCCCCGCTTTCGGTGATCATGGTTTCGTTGGAATCCAGTTCGCAGATGACGACCGGTAACGGTTCACCTATGATGTTATATCTCATGTAGAATCTCCTTTCTCTGTAAGAAAAACCCTTTGAATTTTTTCCTTTATTATACTATGTTTGCGATAGAATAACCATCCTTTTTTTCGGAAAACCTCGATAAAAAAGGTGTAACCTGATTCGATCCCGGGGGAAGGAAATAGTAACACCTTTTTAATGCAGACTCGGTCGTTCGCCGATCTCAGTTGTCCATCTGGCGGGCCAGAAACGTGGCGCCGATCTCGGCTGCATTCTGTTCGACCAGGGAGAGTTCACGATCCTTGGATAAAAGGATGACGGAACCGATGGGGTCTCCCTGGACGATGATGGGAACGACGAGCTGATGATGGAACGCGCTGCTGCGCCCGTCGGCGGTGATGCTTTCCAGCGTCTCGTCATTTCCGAACGCCTTTGCGTGCTTGGCGAAGATTACTTCCTCCACCTGAGGATGGATCCGCTTTTCCATCAGATCCTTCTTCGGACCGCCGGAGACGGCGATCACCTGGTCGGTGTCGGTGACGGCAACGGCGCAGCCTAACACGCTGCTTGCCGCTTCGGCGTAACCGCCGGCAAATTCGTTGAGCTCGCTGATGGGAGAGTACTTTTTGAGGATGACCTCGCCCTCCCGATCGGTATAGATTTCCAAAGGGTCGCCTTCGTGGATGCGAAGAGTCCGACGGATTTCCTTGGGAATGACAATCCTTCCCAAATCGTCGATTCTTCTGACAATTCCTGTCGCTTTCATAGTAAAACCTCCATATATCGCTGATGTAATATCATCGCTGCTGTGGTGTTATTATCTGTAATGGAAAAGGTTTTATACTTTGCGATCGGCTTTTTCGTCGAGGCCGTTTGTTCCGTGGTGAAAAAGAGGAATCATCCCCCGCAGCGTAAACAGGCGTGTTCCGTTTCCAACGTACAAAGTCCTCTGTTTTGTGTGGCGGTACCCTCCAGCAGGTCCAGGCACAGTACAATCAGATGATAAAAAGGCTCGAGACCGAAGCACTCAACAGCACCGAGCCCCAGGCGAATATGAGTTTGTCAGCTGTGCGCCTGGCGGCGCACGTTTCTAACGGGTAAAAGTCCTGAATCCGCTGAAAGACCGTTAACGGGAACGGAACAGCGGGGCGGTCTTTCTCAGAAGCGGAAATCCCGGCGATTGGACGCCTTGATTGCCTGGATGTTTTCGGCCGCAATCTGGCGAACCTTCTCTTTGGGAATGCGCTTCAGTTCTTCTTCCACCATTCGATAACCCACTTCTTTGGTTTCCGGAGAGGCGTAGTCCTCCAGATACTCCGACAGGGTCATCAGCGCGTTGGGATGGCAGCAGTTCAGGATCTGGCCGCTCTTGCACAGGCTCATGAAGCGGTCGCCGGTGCGTCCCTCGCGGTAGCAGGCGGTGCAGAAGGAGGGGATGTGGCCGCTCTCCATCAGCCAGCGTACCACTTCATCCAGACTGCGCTGGTCGGACACGTCGAACTGTTCGGTGTCGTGAGGACGTTCGTCCGCGGAGTAGCCGGCGTAGCCGCCCACCGATGTGCGGGAGCCACCGGATACCTGGGATACGCCCAGACGCAGCAGCTTGGAGCGAACCTGTTCGCTTTCCCGGGTGGAGATGATCAGGCCGGTGTAAGGAACCGCCAGGCGGATGCAGGCGGTGATCTTGGCGAAGATGTCATCGTCGATGCCGTTGTCGAACTGGTCGGGATCGATATCGTCGGCCCGCTTCAGGCGGGGAACGCTGATGGTGTGGGGACCGACGCCGTGGACGGCTTCCAG
>JAGATO010000059.1 GCA_017621195.1 Bacillota bacterium
CACGGCTGCGCCGCCCCGCAGGTCGGTGCAGATCACCTCCGCTCCGGACAGCTGTTTTCCGCCGGGAACCATGGAGCTCTTTCCGTCGATCTTGATGTTGGCGCCCATGCGGTTCAGCTCGCCCACGTGCATAAAGCGATTTTCAAACACGTTTTCGATGACGACGCTGTGTCCTTCCACCGTAGTCAGGAAGGCCATGAACTGGGCCTGCATATCGGTGGGAAAGCCGGGATAGGGCAGGGTTTTGATATCGGTGGCGATCAGCGGATTGACGTCGCCCCGGACGCGCATTCCCTCTTCGGTGTCCTCGATGACGACACCGCACTCCATCAGCTTGGCAATGACCGGCTTTACATGATCGGACACGGCGTTGCGGATCAGAATATCTCCCCGGGAGATGGCCGCGGCAACCATGAACGTACCGGTCTCAATGCGGTCGGGAATGACCGTATGACGGCAGCCGTGGAGCTTTTCCACTCCTTCGATCTTGATGGTATCGGTACCGGCACCCTTGATTCGAGCGCCCATCTTGTTCAGGAAGTTGGCCAGGTCTACGATCTCCGGCTCCTGGGCCGCATTTTCAATGACGGTAGTTCCCTCTGCCAGGGTGGCCGCCATCATGATGTTCTCGGTGGCCCCCACGCTGGGAAAGTCCAAGTACACCTTTCCGCCCCGCAGCTTGTCCGCTACCGCTTCCACGTAACCGTGGCCGTCGCTGACCTGAGCTCCCAGGATTCGCAGTCCCTTCAGGTGAAGCTCCACCGGCCGGTCACCGATGGTGCAGCCGCCGGGCAGCGCGATCTTCGCCCGTCCATTCTTGGCCAGCAGAGGTCCCAATACAAAAAAGGACGCCCTCATGCGCTTCACCAGGTCGTAGGGCACTTCCCCTGCAGTGATCGGTCCCATCGTAATATGAATCCGGTTATTCGTATAGTCTTCATCGACCTCCGCTCCCATCTGACGCAATAGGCGGCACATGACGTCCACATCGCGCAGCTGGGGCGCATCGTTGATCTCGTAAGTATCTTCCGCTAAAATGGTAGCGGCCATAATGGGCAGAACCGCGTTCTTGGCGCCGCTGATCTCAACGTCCCCCCGCAGCGGTCCGCTCTGCTCTATCATAAACTTTCCCACATCGTCCTCCAAAATACCTGCTGTAAACACTTTACTTATATGTACTCTCAACGCTGCAAATCCTTCATTCTCAGCGTCGATGAAAATTGCTTAAAATTATACGGATATATTATATAGGGTTTTCCCGCAAAAGTCAAAATAAAACACAGAGGAAGAGCCGACTTTTTATCAAGTCATTTCTATGCTAAAGGGGGACAAAAAACATAAAGTGATACGCTCTTCCTCATTTCTGAGTATGGACGGTTTTCGAAGGATTATTCCCTGGGTTTTTCCCATGTTTCGCGCTTTTTTTCTTTTCTGCAGCCGTCACAAAATGCGGCAGACCCAGACGGCTCCCAGAACGCCGATAGCGTAGCAGAGCAGACCGATGGGAAGGCAGTGGCGTATCTTCTTCACGGACGTCACGCTGAAGTACATGCCGATGACGTAAAACACTGTTTCACAGCTTCCTGACAAAATGCAGGCAGCCCTACCCACGAAGCTGTCGGGTCCCACCGCTTCCAGCGTCTCCTCCAAAACGGCCAACGACCCGCTTCCCGATACGGGCCGCAACAGAATCAGCGGCGCCAGCTGCTCGGGAATCCCGAAGAACCGCAGCAACGGCTTTGCAAGCAATTCCAGAAGTTCCATGGCTCCGGATGCGGTCAGCGTCTCCAAACCCAAAAAGATGGCCATGAGAAAGGGCAGCATGGTCACCGCCGCCTCCAATCCCTCCCGGACACCTTCCGTAAAGTACTCGTAGACCGGCGCCCGTTTCCACAGACCGTAGCCTAGAATTCCGGCGCACATGAACGGAACGAACATGACGGAGATCCAACGGAAGCATTCGCTCACATTCCTCCCTCCCTTCCCCGCCGCTCCAACAGGCGGCACAGCAGAATCGCCGCCGCCATGGTGACCAGCTCCACCAGGGCCGCCGGAATTACGATGCTCTCCGGATAGACCGAGCCCGCATCCTGACGCAGCTTCAATACCGTCATGGGAATCAGCTGCACCATGTACATGTTCATCACCAGAAACATGCACATGGCGTCGCTGGCCACTGGCCTACCGTCGTTGTCCCGATCCAGAAGCTCCATGGCCTTCAGGGAAAAAACGGTGGCGCTGTTGCCGGCACCCATGAGGTTGGCGGCAAAGCTCATCACCATGGCGCTGATGGTTTCTTCGCTGCGAATCTGCGGAAACAGACGGCGGGTCAGCGGGCGAAACAGTCCCGTCATCGCATGGATTAGCCCTGTCTTCTGCGCTACGTTCATCAGTCCCGACCACATGCCCATGACGCCGGCCATTTCCAAAACGAAGGAGATGGCGTCACCGCAGCTGTTCATCATGGCCTGGCTCAGCTGATCCAGCGTTCCGTTGCAGCAGGAAAATCCGATGCCCAACAGCATCATTCCCAGCCAGATGTAATTCATATCTCTGCCCTCCCTTTCAAAATATTTCTTGTCAATGCCGAAAAAGTAGGCGATAATAGAAATATACGATTTAAGAAAGGATTTGATGCCATATGGAAATTACTATCAGTCTGGGTGACGCCCTGCATTATCTGATCTGCGTCGCCATCTTGATCTTCCTGTTTTATCTGATCTGCGTAGTGAAGAACCTGATCCCCTCCGTGAAATCTCTTGCGGTGATCCTGAAGGATTTTGAAACCGTGTCCGCCACGGCGGCCGAGGGAGCCGACGGTGCGAAAAAAGTGGTGCAGGATGTCTCCGTCATCGCCGATGAAATGGCCGGCGTCGTCAAAGGAAACCAGAGCAGCATCAAAGCGGCCACCAATCTGGTCAACTCCGTTACCGCTCTGACCAAGCTCATGAAAAAAACAGAAAAATAGGATCATCATAAAATCTTCACATATTTTCCCTCATTCTTCCATAAAAGTGTCTTGACTTCCATATTTGAATGGGGTACAATGAAGAAAAGTAAATTCTAAGGAGGATGGATTCATGAAAGCTACCGGAATTGTAAGAAAAGTTGACGAACTGGGACGCATTGTACTCCCCATCGAGCTGAGAAGAACCCTGGGGATCGAAATCAAGGATCCCATCGAAATCTATGTGGACGGCGATTACATTCTGCTGAAGAAGTACGAACCTGCTTGCATCTTTTGCGGGAATGCCAAGGACGTTACCAGAATTCACGACAAAAATGTCTGCGCTGACTGCATCAAAGAACTGAAGAACCTGTAAACATCGTCCATCATAAAAAGACCCGGATTTCCGGGTCTTTTTATTTTCGTCTAATTTTCGCTTTTTCGCCGTTTATCATTTTCTTCGTTAAAACTGAAATACGATCTTCAAAATCGAAGCGTTGTTTTCGTCCAGATCTCTGAAGGCCTTCTCCGCGTCCAGATAGTGATACTCCTTAGTCAGCAGAGGCTTCAGATCCACTTCACCCCCGTTGACCCAGTCGATCAGCTGTAAGAAGTCTTCTTTCAGCGCGTTTCTGGATCCGAAGATCTGCAGTTCCTTCTTCTGGATCTTCGTAAAGTCGAATTCCGGCGTCTGCTTTCCTACGCCGATCTGAACCATGCGTCCTCCGAAGGCAGCGGCGTCCACGCAGTTTAAGAAGGTGGAGCCCAGTCCCACAGCCTCCGCCGTCACGTCGAAGCCACGGCCCTCCGTCAGCCGCTCCACTTCCGCGTCGAATGTCTCGGGATCCGTATTCAGCAGCGTGTGGTCGGCGCCGAAGTGTTCCTTCGCATAGTCCAGCTTGGACTGAGACACGTCGCAGATGGTCACCTCCGCTCCCATCCTCTTGGCCGACAGGGCCGCCAGAACGCCGATGGTTCCGGCACCGATGACCAAAACCCGTTCTCCCGGCTGAATATGGGCCTTCTTCATTCCGTGGTAGCTGATGCAAAAGGGCTCGATCATGGCCAGAACGTCCGCCGGAATCCCCTTCCCATCGTAGATGCGCTCCACGGGCATGGTAATGTATTCGGAGAAGGCTCCCTCTCTCTGAACTCCCATGGTCTCGTTGGTCATGCAGCAGTTGACCATACCGCGCTGGCAGGAATAGCACTGACCGCAGTTGAAATAGGGATTGCAGGTGACGATCATGCCCGGTTCCAGTCCCAGGTCGTTGTTGTCGATCTCCACGATCTGCGCCGAAAACTCATGTCCGGGAACTCTGGGATAGCTCACGTATGGCGACTTTCCCTTGTAGGACGACAGATCCGATCCGCAGATCCCGCCATACAGCAGCTTCAGCAGAGCTTCCCCTTCCTTCCGCACGGGCATCTCCTGTTCCCTGATTGTTACTTTTCCGATTTCTTCAATGCAAATACTCTTCATCCTCGAATTTTCTCCTTAATCTCTCGAACCCGGCGATATCCTCTCGTAAATCTCCATGATCTCCCGGCTGTATCTGCCGTCGTCACCGTAGACGGCCAGCGTCGGCAGTACCTTCAGCTCCGCTCCACCGTTCTTCCGGCAGCGCAGCAGCAGAATGTTGGGCTTCTGTTCCAGGCGTGGCGCCACCAGCCGCAGTTCCTTGGGTTCCAGCCGAACCGCCCGGCAGGACTCCAGTATGTCCGCCAGACGCGACGGGCGGTGCACCAGACAGAACTCTCCCCGGTCATCCAAAAGCCGCGCCGCAGCCGCAGCGAATTCCCGCAGCCCCGCGGTAGTCTCGTGACGGGCGATCCGCTTTGCTTCGTTTTCGCTCTTCAGCCCCGACGGTCCCGCCATGTAGGGCGGATTTGATGTCACCAGACGAAAGCTCCCCGGCACCAGCCCCTTCGGGCTTCGTTCCGGTGCAGCGATGTCCGCCACATCGCCCCACAGAAAGGTAAGCCGATCCTCCAGCCCATTCAGCGCCGTCATGCGGCAGGCCCGATCCCAGGAATCCCTCTGGATCTCCACGCCGACGATTCGCCTGCTTTCCGTCTTGTGGGCCAGGATTAACGGCACGATCCCCGTTCCCGTCCCCAAATCGCAGATCCCGTCTTCTGGGCCCACGTTCCGGGCGGCGAAATCCGCCAGCAGAACCGCATCCACGCCGTAGCAGAACTCCTCCGGCTTCTGAATCAGACGGTAGCCGTGAAATCCCGTATCGTCCAACCGTTCCCCTTCTCTCAGGATCGTCTCTTCTCCGTTCGTCATTTTATCCGCCATATCCGCCATAGAAGATCAATCCTTCAAAATCTCTTTGATCTCCTCCAACAGCTTGGCATCGATCTCTTCGTCCTTATCCTTATCCCGCTTCCGTCCCTTCTCGATGCGGCGGATATCTTCCTTCGCATAGGTGTAGAAATCCGTGGACAGCTTTTCCGGCGTATCTCCGTTCTTCTTTTCCAGGACGATGCGGGTCTTAATCTTGTTTTCCAGCAGATTGGTCTCCACTACCACCGCCATGCCGTCCGGCGTCTTGATGTGCTCGCCCACGTCCGGCATTCCCTTCTTCAGCTGATGGTACACGTCGTTCTCGAATTTCAGACAGCACATCAGCCGGCCGCAGATCCCGGAGATCTTCGTGGGGTTGAGAGACAGGTTCTGCACCTTCGCCATCTTGATGGACACCGGCTCGAAGTCCGGCAGCCAACTGTGGCAGCACAGACACCGGCCGCAGCTTCCGATTCCTCCCATCATCTTTGCCTCGTCGCGAACGCCGATCTGACGCAGCTCAATGCGCATCTTGAACACGCCGGCCAGATCCTTGACCAGCTCGCGGAAATCCACGCGGCCGTCCGCCGTGAAATAGAAGATGATCTTGCTGTTGTCGAAGGTGTACTCCACGTCGATCAGCTTCATGTCCAGCTTGTGCTTGTTGATCTTGTCCTGGCACAGCTGCAGTGCCCGATTCTTCTTCTTCTGGTTTTCGGCATGCTGTTTGGCATCCTTTTCGTCAGCGATGCGGACGATCTTCTTCAGTGGAGATACGATCTCCTTTTCCTCTACTTCCTTCACCGGCGCGGTGATGGTGCCGTATTCCATGCCCCGGGCCGTTTCCACGATGACGTGATCACCCACGGCCAGTTCCAGCCCGTCGGGATCGAAATAATATACCTTGCCTGCGGCCTTAAACCGCACGCTCGCTACTTTTACCATAATATCCTCCATCCATTTATTTTAACAGCATTCCCTTCAGCGCATACGCCGTATTGATATTCCGCTGAAGGTCCTGCCTGGCTTCTTCCACTCCTTCAATGGCCCTGTAGATCGCTTCTTTTCCGCAGCGGCGGGCGATGTCCCTGCGCTGCTGGGCCGACTGGGGCCAGCTACGGTCCACACAGAGCGCTCCGCTCTGGTCGTAAAGACTGACCATGCAATCCCGCAGCCACAGCTCCAGGGCGTCCAGGAACTGAAATGCCGCCGCTTTATCGGACAGCACCGACTCCATGGATTTGACCATGGCGTAGAAGGGCTCCTGATTCAGCCACTGGCCTCCCACCTGGGCCGCCGCCTCCTGAACGCTTTCGTCCAGCTGTGCTTCGGCGCTGTGCAGCCGATACAGAATGCAGCGGGAGCGAACGGTCTGGGCCAGGTGCTCCGCGTTTTCCGACAGGAGCAGGATCACCGTTCCCGGCGCCGGTTCTTCCAGCGTTTTCAACAGGCGGTTCTGGGCTCGCAGCGTCATGGTATCCGCCTGCTGAATGATGACCACGTTTCTGTTTCCGGCATTGGGCCGGTTGGCCAAACGGTGTTGGATCTCCTCCACGGCTTCGTCTTTGATGCTGGCTCCGTCCGCTTTGACGTAGACCACATCCTCGTGATTGTCGTGGTCGATCTTCTGACAGGAGAGACAGCGGTCGCAGCCCGATCCGTCCCTTTCCCGGTCCAGACACAGGATGGCCTTGACGAATTCCCGGGCCAGTCCCAGCTTGTCCACCGATTCGTCTCCCTCCAGGATGTAGGCGTGGGACACTACCTGAGTTCTGGCCGCCTCCTTCATCCTCTGCAGAATCGCTTCGTTTCCGCGAATCTCTCTCAACGACATGACAGCAGCTCCTCCATGCGCCCGCGGATCACGGCGCTGATCGTCTCGATGGTTTGAGAAGCGTCGATGGCAATGATTCGCTGAGGCTCCTTCTCTTCCAATCTCCGGTATCCCTCGAACACCCTCTGGTGAAAGTCCATCTTTTCCAGTTCCATCCGATCCTGTTCCCTTCCTTCGATGCGGCGATGTCCCTCTTCCGGCGACAGCTGCAGGAGAAAGGTCACATCCGGCGACAGTTCTTCCGTGGCAAACCGGTTGATGACAGCCA
>JAGATO010000060.1 GCA_017621195.1 Bacillota bacterium
GAGGACAGTGTAGACATAGATGCGGACAGAACCAGGATCACCACGACGCCGATCAGGACGTCGGGTAAGCTCTTCTGAATCATAGCCGGAACGATGCTGTCGTAAGCGATGGTCCCATCGGCGTTGGCTTCTACAAACAGGCGGCCAAACGCGCCGTGGAAGTAGGAACCACCGGCAACGATCATCGCGAATACCGTGGAAATGACGGTGCCGTGCTTGATGGCTTCTTCATTTTTAATGGTGTAGAACTTGTGGACCATCTGCGGAAGACCCCACGTTCCCAGGCTGGTAAGGATGACTACGCTCAGCAGGCCCAGCGGATCCGGGCCGAAGAAGGAAGCGTACGCTCCGTGCAGCTCCGGTGCGTTGGGATCTTCAAACTGAGACATCCCTGCCATGGCTCCTACCAGGCCGCCCTGCTGATTCAGCATTACCAGCACGATGGCAACGATGCCGATGAGCATGATCGTTCCCTGAATCATATCGTTGATCGCTGCAGCCATATAACCGCCGGCGATGACGTAGATGGCCGTCAGGATGGCCATACCGATCATACAGTAGGTGAAGTCGATACCGAAGGCCATGGAAAACAGGCCGGATAATCCTTTATAAACCGATGCGGAATACGGTACCAGAAAGATGAAGATGATGACAGATACGGCGATGCGGATCCAAGGGCACTGGTACCGCTTGGCGAAGAAGTCAGGCATGGTAGCCGATTCAAAGTGCTTCGTCATGATTCGAGTCCGCCGTCCCAGAACCACCCAGGCCAGCAAACTTCCGATGATGGCGTTTCCCAGGCCGATCCAGGTGGCCGATACGCCGTAAGCCCAGCCGAACTGACCCGCGTAGCCTACGAAGATAACGGCGGAAAAGTACGATGTTCCGTAGGCGAACGCCGTCATCCAAGGACCTACGTTTCTTCCGCCCAAAACAAAATCGCCGACATTCGTGGCGTTTTTTCGGCAATACAAACCAACGCCCACAGTGACGGCGAAAAATACGATTAATAACGCAATTTTAATACCCATGGTGTTCTCCTCCCAAGCTACTGTACCTCAAATTCTGCGCCTTCTCCACGGGTGTGAACGCGCAGCGTCATCTTCCTGTCTTTTCGCCCTCTATCCTACAAAGCTACAAATTGCGAAAAGATTCTGACTATGTTTTTAATCTAACACACGGATGCACCTGCGTCAAGAAAAATTATTCTTCTTCTTTAGACGGGAATTTTTTCGCATACAGCATGTCCCTGATCTGGATGGAATTCAGATTGATATTCTTGTCATGGAGCGTAGTTTCCAATTGGAAAGTAGCCACACCGTTGGTGCGCCGCATCTTGTCCTTGAAGTTGACCATGGCTATGCCGGTGAAGTTTTTCATGACGGCCATGATCTCACTGAACCCTTCTCCTTCGTACACATCGTCGGTGCGTTCGATGCCGGATATCTCCGCCAGCGCTCCCAGCGGCTGAAGATAGTCCGCCTTGTCCACGTAGACCACCTGTACGCCAAGGGATTCGCACATGACTTCAAACTGCAGTCCTTTTTCCTTCGGCAAATTGTACAGAAGTACCATGGTCCCCTGATACATAGGGTCCTTCTTGGTAGCTTCATTCATCTTTTCCTTCCACTTGTCGAACAGTCCCATTACTTTTCGTTCCTTTCTTCTTGATTTTGGCTTTGGTTCTGGCTCTCCGGGTCCGTCACATAGACCAAAGCGCCATTCTTTTTCAGTCGATAATGAACATACTTCTTAATAATATAATAAATCGTGGCAAACGTGGGTACACCCACGATCATTCCCGTAATTCCGAACAGTCCGCCCGCCAGCAGGATGGCAAAGACCACCCAGAACGAAGCCAATCCTGTGGATTCTCCCAGAATCTTTGGACCGATCACGTTTCCGTCCAGCTGTTGGAGCAGGATGACGAAGATCACGAAGACGAAGCCCTGTCTCCAGTCCGCTAAAAAGATCAGAAACGCACTGGGAATGGCTCCCAGGTACGGTCCGAAGAAGGGAATCACGTTGGTGACCCCTACGATGATGCTGACCAGCACGGTATATGGCATCTTCAGGAACGTCAGCGACAGGAAACACAATACGCCGATGATCAGCGAATCGATGATCTTTCCGATGATGAAGCCGCTGAAGATCCGGTCCGTTTCCTTCACGGTATCCAGAAGCAGCTTCGCGTGATCCTCAGGCAGAAACGCATAGGCCAGCTTTCTCCCCTGGAGAGAAAAGTGCTTTCGCTCCATCAGAACGTAGACGGAAACGATGATCCCGATGATCAGGTTAAATATCAAAGCCACCATATCGATAACGCCGCTGGTTACTACGGAAACCGCCACGTTGATGGAGTTCCACAGGTCGTACTGGAGCCAGGACTGCAGCTTCTGATAGGCGAATTCCAGCGCCCTTCCCATGATGCCGGCCATCTGGTTCTCATCTGCCAGGATGGTTTCGATGCGCTGTGTGATATACGCGATCTGATCCGGCAGAGCCACCAGCATATTGGTTACGTTTTCCTGCAGCTCCGGCCACACCAGCTGAATCATGAGGTAGATGCAGACACCCACCGCGGAATAGACGATCAGAACGGAATTCAGCAGACGCAGCGTCTGGGATGTTCGATGATCCAGAATCTTCTGTTCCAGGAAGTTGACCGGCGAACGCAAAAGATAGGCGAACACCAGCCCGAATATGATAGGCTGGAGAATGTGCAGGATCTGGCTCACCATCTGCTTGAACTGCCACCATCGCAGGATCAGAAAATACAGCGCGATCAAAGCGGCAAATACGAAGAACAATCCCAACAGTTCTTTCTTTTTCAGATCATGCTTCATACGAACTCCCTATCGATACTCTTCCGCCGAAAATCTCACGATGTCCGTCTCTTTGACGAATTGATCCTTATACTGGCCCAGCTTTTGGAAATGCTCCGTCTCCTTGTGGCGTTCCAACGCTTCCTTATCCCTCCACACCTCCACCAGAAGGACCTGATCCTCACTGGCAGCAGAATAGAAGTAGTCGTAGCGGATATTTCCGTCTTCTTCTCTGCACAATCCGGGAATTCCGGAAGCTTCCAGAGCATCTACATACTCTTTCCCGTTGTTTTTGAGCAGATGATACGTTACGTGTAAAATGATCATGGAATTTCGCCTCGCCTTCTTTTCTCTCTTCTGGTTATCATACCAAAATAATTCGCCTTTGTCTATTGCGCCTCGTGGATCCAGGTCAGAACTTCCTTCATCCTCCCTACCGGCAGCTGCCCCGGCGCCGATCCGTTCCCCACGGTTCCGAAGGTGATGGCTGAGCCGAAGATCTGTCCGACCATGCGGCTGGCAACTCCCAGCCCGCCCATGGAAATGGCAACCACGGGACAGCTCAGTTTCTCCCGGCTTTCAGCTGCTGCAGCCAATAGCTCCGCCACATCCAGCGCCGTTTGGGGCATGACCGCGATCTTGGCAATGTCGCCGCCCATATCCTCCATGCGCCGCAGTCTGGCCTCGA
>JAGATO010000006.1 GCA_017621195.1 Bacillota bacterium
ACTACGGGCACAAAATTATCAATTCCAACGAAACGGACGCACAGAACGGGGCGACGAAAAAGTTTAAGGAGTACGCTCAGGAGAATGGATTCGACCTGAACGACTACGATGCCACGACCTGGCAGATCTATGTGAAGGAAAGTGAAAGTGCTACGAACCTTCTGGAGAACCCCGCCATCTACTGGTCCACGCTGGAGCTGACCGAAGAGATGCAGGGAAAAAATGTACCGGTCATGGGATATCGAAATGGAAAATATGACGTGTACTTTGCCCAGGTCAGGGTATGCAATCCGGGCACTTCGAACGAATACATGGCGTTCACTAACTTTGCGAGCATCTTGAACGGTGGCGATGGCATGGGAGGATCCGCAACGTTCCAGTTTGACAATTACGAAGAGGCGAAAGCCAAGTATGACGCACTGCTAGCCAGATACGAAGCCAAAGATGGAACTGTATCAAGCAGCGATACGACCGATCTTGGATTGTAACAGGCCAGTATTTTTCAACACCCCCTTGACATTTCCACACTTGTGGGGTAGGATGGACACCGTAAACAAATGAAAACTCGCAGGGGCGCTGGACGCTTGTCCGGCTGAGATGCGGCGAAGTGCAGCCGCAGTCACCTTACACCTGATCCGGATAATGCCGGCGGAGGGAGCGCAAGATACAACGATCGCCAGATACCGCCCGGACTGCCGGGCGGTTTTTTCGTGGAACGGATGAGATTCGTATCGTTTTCGGATGGGATCCGATTCGCGGAAAGCATCGGCGAAACTGTGAGCTTTCAGCATTTTAAGAGCGATGTACCGTCGGGTACATCCATAGGGAAAAGGAGGAACTGCGTATGCAGGCAAGCGTAGCCATTCAGGTGCTGCCCGCCATGGACAGCGAAGAAGAGGTCATCCGCGTGGTGGATGAAGTCATCGATTACATCAAGAGCACGGGACTGAACTACTATGTGGGGCCGTGCGAAACCGCCATCGAAGGCGACAGCTACGATCAGCTGATGGAGATCGTGGCCAACTGCCAGAAGGTTGCCGTTCAGGCCGGAGCCAAGCAGGTTCAGGCTTATGTGAAGATCAACTACAAGCCGGAGGGCGAAGTGCTGACCATTGAACGGAAGGTCACAAAGCACCATCTCCATGAATAAAAAAGCCGACCGGGTCATCAGCAAAGTGGCGCCGCTGTGCCTGATTTCGGCCATTCTGATCCTCTGGCAGATCGCCTCCTCCACGGGACTCGTGCCGGGGTATATGCTGCCCTCGCCCATCAGTGTGGTCAAGGCGCTGATCAACGATGCGCCGCTGTTGGCCGACCACGCCAAAACCACGCTGACCGAAAGCTTTTTGGGCCTGAGCACGGCCATCGTCATGGCCTTCGTCACGGCGGGATTGATGGATCGGTATCTGTTTTTGGAGAAGGCCGTCTATCCGCTGCTGGTGGTGACTCAGACCGTTCCCACGGTGGCAATCGCTCCGCTTCTGGTGCTGTGGCTGGGCTACGGCATTGCGCCCAAGGTGGTGCTGGTCATTCTGACCTGCTACTTTCCGCTGACCATCAGCCTTCTGACGGGCTTTGCCAATGCGGACAAGGACGCCATCAACCTGATGCGGGCCATGGGGGCTACCCGGTGGCAGATCTTCTGGCACATCAAGCTGAAGTCATCCATGAACCAGTTCTTTTCCGGCTTACGGGTATCTGCGTCCTATGCCATCGTCGGAGCCGTGATTTCCGAATGGCTGGGAGGCCTGGGAGGATTGGGCGTGTACATGACCCGTGTAAAAAAATCGTTTGCATTTGATAAGATGTTTGCCGTCATCTTCCTGATCTGCTTCATCAGTCTTGCTCTGATGAAGCTGGTGGATCTTCTGGAAAAGAAGACCATGCCGTGGAAGTATCTGAAAGAGAACGGCGAAGAACGCTATTAGGAGAAAAAGATGAAAAAGAGAATTTTAGCAATGGCTCTGGCTGCCCTGATGATCCTGTCTCTGGCAGGCTGCGGCGGAAGCGGAGCGCAGGGACAGGAAACGCAGGATCTGGAAAAGATCACTTTCGTATTGGATTGGACTCCCAACACCAACCACACCGGTCTGTACGTGGCTCAGGCCAACGGCTACTATGAAGAGGCTGGTCTGGAAGTGGAAATCGTGCAGCCTACGGAAGACGGCGCTGCGCTGATGGTGGCCTCCGGCGCGGCGGATTTCGGTATCGCCTGCCAGGACACCATGGAACCGTCCATCGTCGGTGAAAACGCGCTGCCCATCAAGGCGGTTGCTGCGATTTTACAGCACAACACCTCCGGAATCATCTCCCTGAAGGAGACAGGAATCGATCGTCCGGCAAACATGGCCGGCCACAATTACGCCACCTGGCAGATGCCGGTGGAACAGGCCATGATCAAATCCATCGTGGAACAGGACGGCGGAAGCTTTGAGGATGTGAAAATGATCCCCAGCACCGTATACGATGTAATCACCGGTCTGAACAGCGGCGTGGACGCCATCTGGGTCTTCTACGGATGGGACGGCATTGCCACGGAACTGAAGGGCATCGAAACCAACTGGCTGGACTTCGGAAAGATCGATTCTGTCTTTGACTACTATACGCCGGTGATCATCTCCAACGACACCTATCTGGAGGAAAAGGGAGACCTGGCGAAGAAGTTCCTGGAGGCTACGGCCAAGGGCTATGAATTTGCCATCGAAAACCCCGAAGAAGCAGCGGATATTCTGTTGGCTGCGGCTCCGGAGCTGGACGAAGAGATCGTCAAGGCTAGCCAGATCTGGCTGGCAGATCAGTACAAGGCGGAAGTGGACCGTTGGGGCTACATCGATCCGACCCGTTGGGATCGGTTCTATCAGTGGCTGAACGACAACAATCTGAGCGAAGCACCCATCGCACCGGGAACGGGCTTTACCAATGACTACCTGCCGGAATAACGGGAGCGCGGCGCGGCTTTCCGCCTGCCACATCACCAAGAGCTTCGACGGCGTGACGATTCTGGACGACGTGTCCATCCACCTGAACGAACGGGAGATCGTCAGTCTTCTGGGTGTCAGCGGCGGCGGAAAAACGACGCTGTTCAATGTGATTTCAGGACTGATGAAGCCCGACAGCGGCCAGGTGTTTCTCAACGGCAATGAGGTGACGGGTCAGGCAGGACAGATCAGCTACATGCTGCAGAAGGACCTGCTGCTGCCGTATGATTCGGTGGTGGATAATGTGGCCCTTCCTCTGCTGATTCGCGGCGCGAAGAAAGAGGAGGCCAGAGCTCAGGCAGCGGCTCACTTCGAAGAGTTTGGACTGGCCGGTATGGAATACAAATATCCCAGCCAACTGTCCGGAGGTATGCGCCAGCGGGCTGCCCTTCTGCGAACCTACCTGTTTTCCGATCAGGTGGCGCTGTTGGACGAACCCTTCAGCGCGCTGGACACCATCACCAAAGGCGAGATCCACCGTTGGTATCTGGATGTGATGGATCGAATCCACCTGTCCACGCTGTTCATCACCCACGACATCGACGAGGCAATCCTGCTGTCCGACCGGGTTTACATCCTGGCGGGGCGGCCGGGCAGGATCGCGGCGGAAATTGCCATCGATCGGGCGCGGCCCAGAGATCGGGAATTTACGCTGAGCGAGGAATTTCTGCGGTATAAACGACAGATTCTGGAATCCATGGGAATGGAAACGAAAAAATAATTAAAAAAATGATGAGAAAGGAGCGCCGAATTCCTTGACGCTCCTTTCAAAATGTGCTATTATAATTGAGCATGCTTCCGTGGCTCAGCTGGTAGAGCAACGCATTCGTAATGCGTGGGTCGCCGGTTCGAATCCGGCCGGGAGCTCCAAAAAGTTGAAAAACCGTCTGAGAAATCAGACGGTTTTTTCGTTGAGATAGTTCATCACCAGCTCTGCCTGCATCGCTACGCCGATGGACAGGGATGCTTCGTCGATGACGAAATGGGGGTGATGATGTTCGTAGACGCTGCCGACTTCCTCGTTGCGGGTACCGATGAAGTAGTACACGCCGGGAATCCGGTTGGAAAACTCCGCGAAGTCGTCGCCTAACATAACGCTGATGTTGTCGGTGAGAATGTTTTCTCTGCCCACTACCTTTTCGGCAGCGGTTCTGGCCAGATCAGTCATGGCCTTGTCGTTGTTCAACAGGGAATTTCCGCACTTGAATTCGATGTCGCAGCTGCAGCGGTAGGCGCTGCAGACGTCGGTGCACAGCTGGCGAAAGCGCTCCCGCACCGCCTGATCGCCGTCGTGAAGGCAGCGGATGGAACCTTCCATTTCCAACGTCTCGGGAACGGTGATCTCCTTGATGCCGCTGTGAATCTTACAGACGGAGATGACCGTAGGCTTGGTGGAATCGAATTCCAGCGTATGAAGTGTTTTGATGGCCGTCAAAACGTGGCCTGCCGCATCGATGGGGTTGACCGCCGTGTGGGGTGCACCGCCGTGGCCGGGCCGGCCGTGGATTGTCATTTTGAAATAGTAGCTGGAGGCCATGATGGGGCCGGGAATCAGGCCGATGGTGCCGGTGGGCAGGGGCGACCACAGGTGGAAACCGCAGACCGCATCGGGCCGCGGATCGTCCAGCGCTCCCGCTTCGATCATCAGCTCGGCTCCGGCGTCCTCCTCGTTGGTCTGAAACAGAAAGACCACGGTGCCGTGGAGCTCGTCCCGGTGATTTGACAACAGGCGGGCGGTGGTCAGGTGGAGCGCCATG
>JAGATO010000061.1 GCA_017621195.1 Bacillota bacterium
ATGATGTAACCGTTGGAATCGGTGTGGACGTTAACGTTGAAGTCGGTGTCGATTTCGGTAGCGCCCAGGATGACCACATCTAGGCTGTCCACCGCGCTGCTCTTGGCCGTGGGGCTGGCGTAGTGAGCCGCCGTCACTTCCATGTGGTTGGGGTTTTCCCGGATGGATCTGACCGCATCCAGATCGAAGCACTGCACGTCGTACAGTGCCTTGAAGCAGCCGCTGTTCAGCATATCCACCATGTAGGCGGTGATGCCGCCCAGACCGTAGCTTCCCTTGATGTTCTTTCGGATCATGATGTCCTTCAGGTACTTGGCCGCCGCCAGAGAAGCGCCGCCGGCGCCGGTCTGGAAGGAGAAGCCGTCCTGTAACAGGCCGGATGCGTCGATGGCCCGAGCCGCATAGTCGGCGATGACCAGACCTACCGGGTCCTTGGTGATCTTGGTAGTACCGGATACGATGCCGGAGGGTTCTCCGATCTTGTCCACGGCCACCACGTAATCGATGTAGTTTTCCGCGATGGAATAGTCCACCAGAGGATAGTCCACCAGATTGTCGGTGATGACGATGGATTTTTTCGCGTACATGGCATCGGCAAAGGCGTAGCCCAGAGAGCCGCAGGCGGACTTGCCGACCTTACCGGTGCAGTTACCCATGCAGTCAGCGGTAGGCGCGGCGATGAAGGATACATCGATGGGGGATGCGCCGCGGATGATGTCGCTGGGACGGCCGCCGTGGGTGCGGAAGGTGACGGGCTTATCCATGATACCTTCGGATACGGCCCGGCCTACGATGCCGCCCATGTAGTCGGTTTCGATCCCGGTGATCACACCGTCGCGGATGTATTCGATGAACGGACCGTGAGTATCGAACACGGAGCTGATGTTCACGTTCATATCCTTGATTCCCAGCTCACAGATGGCGTCCATCACCATGACGGCTACCATGTCGCCGTTTCTCAGATGATGGTGGAAGGAAATGGTCATTCCGTCCTTTAAGCCGGCCAGCTGAATGGCCTCTTTGATGGATTTTACCAGCTTGCTCATACTAACGACCTCCCTTGATTGCTTCGGCAGCTTCCAGAACCTGGCGCGCACGGTTTACGATGGGCGCGTCGATCATCTTGCCGCGCAGAGAAACGACGCCCTTGCCTTCGGCCTTGGCCTTTTCAATGGTCTCCATCACGTCTTTCGCGTACTGGATTTCCGCTTCGGTGGGGCTGAATACTTCATTGATGAAGGGAATGTGGCGCGGAGAGATGGATGCCTTTCCGGAGAAGCCCAGGCTCTTGGCCAGCTTGGCATCCTCGATCAGTCCTTCGTAATCCTCTACATCGGTCCAGGGAGTGTCCATGACTTCCACACCGGCAGCCCGGGCAGCCACCACCATGCGGGAACGGGCGTAGAAGATCTCGTTTCCCGGTTTCGTTCTGACGCAGCGCATATCGGCGGTGAAATCCTCGCCGCCCAGGAAGATGCAGGTAACCCGGGGATCAGCGGAAGCGATCTCAAAGGCCCGCTCTACGCCCAGCGCCGTCTCGATCAGCGGGATCAGCTTGATCCTTCCCACTTCCAGACCCAGCTCTTCCTCCAGCTTCGTGATGTAGGCGGCGATGGTCCGGATGTCCTCCGCACCGCTGACCTTGGTAGGCATGATCATGTCCGGCTTGATGGGAACGATGGTCTGTAAATCCTTTTCCCAGTAGGGGCTGTCGATGGGGTTGATGCGGACGATGATTTCCTTCGTATATCCCAGGGACTGAATGGCGTTTCTCACCAGAATCCGGGCGGAATCCTTCTCCGTGGGAGCCACCGCGTCTTCCAGGTCCAGAATGATGCTGTCAGATCCCAGATAATTGGCATTCAATAAAATGTTGGGGCTGTTGCCCGGAAGAAAAAGCATACTTCTGCGCATGATTATTTCTCTCCTTTCGCACGGCAAACCGCCGTTTCCACTCTGGCGCGGATGGTGCAGTCCACCGCACCTCTGTCGCTGACTCGGACGCTGGCGTCGGTCACGTCCAGCTCCTTCAGCGTTTCGCGAATGACCCTCTCGATGTCCTCGCCGAACTGGGCAAACACCACGGAGGTAATATCCAGCGCAAGACCGCTTCCTTCTTCCGCCGGTGCGATTTCCACGTAGATATCGCTGGATTCCAGCGTACCTGCGCAGGCTCTCTGCTTAATCATATGTCTCCCTCTTTTCTTTCAACTTCAAATGACGCCGTCACAAAATGGAGCATGACGGTGATGGCAAGCACGTCGGCACAGCCGCCGGGGCTGAGATTTCCGGCGATGCAGTCGCGATCCAGTCTGCGGATTTCTTCCAGTCCTTCCGCCCGACTCAGCGCTCCCGCAGGATATCGCTCCGCCAGAGCCTTCGCCCGCTGCCGGACGAAGGTCAGGCCTTCCAGACCGCCCCGATACACCAGATTGGAATCGTCGGTCCGCGCCAGCAGGTGGATCAGCGTCTCCACGCAGGCGTCGTTCATGGACGAGCCTCGGGATAGCGCTTCGTTCAGTCGCGGCAAGCCTTCTTCGAAGGCCGTACCAAAGCCGCTGAGGGCTTCGCCCTTCACGCCGGAGATTCCGGTGGTCCTGCGGACCTGCTGACCGTGAGTCTCCTCCGCCTCCGTCGGTTTCTCTTCGCCCAGAAGGATGGCGGCAAGGCGGCCGCAGGCCGCCTGCAGCTGATGCGCGAATCGCTGCGGATCGCAGTTTCGCAGCCCATCCCGTTCCCTCTGCGGCGAGGATGCCAACATCCCCCAGGCGGTACAGAGGATACCCAGGGAAAAGACCAGTCCCTTGTGAGTGTTGACTCCTCCGGTGGCCCTGTACATGGCCCGTTCTCCGTCAAGACCGATGGCGCGAAGCCGGTCCGCCAGCCGCTCTTCCGGTTCTCCGCTGCGGTTCCAGTCATAGCCCAGTCGGGCACAGTCGGCGAAGCATGGCCCCAGCGCCTGTGCGCTGCGAAGAAACATGGTGTGATCCATGTCCCGATGGGCGCCGTTATTTTCCCGATCCACCAGTCCCGGCTTCGGCGTGGCGTCCACCTCGCAGATCAGCGCCCGGACCGCAAAATCCGACGCCGTTTGACAGAAATGCATGCGCCGAGCCGAACCATCGTGAGTGCCATCATACGAAAAAGACGCGGAGGAAAGTCCATCCTCCCCCCGCGTCATCACGTTTTGATTTATTTTGCCTGCATGCATGCCAGAATTCTCTGCATTTCGTTGTAAACGATCATGTAACCTTCGTCTACGCCCATGCCCGGCTTTGCCAGGATCTGTACCGGCTGAGTTGCCATGGCCAGGTTGACGCAAACCTGTGCGGAACGGTCGGTTTCGTTGCAGGTACCGCCCTGATAAGCGCCGATTCCCTTTTCCTTGCAGTACAGAACCGCTTCTACGATGTTGTTGATGCCGCCCAGGTCAGGAGTCTTGATCTGAACCATGTGACCGGCCTTGTTGTCTGCGAAGTACTTGATGTCTTCCAGAGTGTTGCACCATTCGTCGGCAACCAGCTCCACGTCGATGCCGCGAGCATCAACCTCAGCGGTCAGACCCTTCAGAGCCAGCATCTGCGCTTCTCTTTCCTCGGCGTCCATGGGGCCTTCAATTCTCAGCTTGTAGGGCTTTGCAGCTTCTACCAGAGTAGCGATGTAGTCAGCCATTTCCTTGTAGTTGTTGACGCCGAATGCCATACCGATGGTTCCGTATACGTCGATGTGCAGGGTGGGCTTGTAATCCTCGGCAGGAGCCAGCTGCTGAATTCTGTCTCTCAGCCACTTTACGTATTCCAGCAGGATGGAGCCGTCCTTACCCAGCTTGGTTTCTACGTTGTTGATCAGAGCGTGGGGCAGAACGTCCGCACCCTTCATGATCATCTTGTCGGAGTTGTCGTAGCGGTTGTCGCCGGACTGGGTGAAGATGGGGATCTGTCTCCATTCGGGCTTCAGACCGTATTCGTCGGCAACGACTTCGCACATCATCTTCTTGTTAGCCTTGGCAACAGCGTCCAGAACAGCCTGGGTCACGCCGTAACGAATGGCAGTGTGCAGTCTGTTTCCTTCCACTTCTACGGCTTCTACCGCTGCGGACATTTCGCGGAAGGTGGAGATTTCCTGACCCTCCAGAATGGGAGCAACGTACTTTTCGATGACGGGAATGAAGTCCTTGGCCAGGAACAGGGGATCACGACCGCCTGCACCGCTGTACTGTACAGCTGCGCAATCGCCGTAAGCGATCTGTCCGTCCTCCAGGATCAGCATGACGGAGATGGCTTCGCCAGCCTGACGAACTGCGGTGAAACCGGCGGTTACCGGCTCGCCGATGTAAGCGGAACCGTCAGACTTTGCACCCTTCTTGATGGCTCTCTGGTCGTCGAAGAAGAAACCTGTTCTGCCCTTGGCACAAACTACCTTCTGAATTTTCATGATATTATCCTCCGAAATTTACTTTTTTATCTTTACTGAGAACCGGGGCCGGCCCGAAACCGGCCTCGTTCCTGCGTTGAATTGATCGTTTTGTTTGTTGTGTTGTTGTATTGTTGCACTCCGCTTATTTCCAGGGACGGCCTACCAGACGACCCTTGCTGATGGAGTATACGTCGTCGATGGTCATCTGGAAGGATGCCTGACGCTTTTCGAACTGAGCTCTCTCTTCGATCTTCTCGCGGTTGAAGTCCTTCAGTTCCTTGGTCAACGGAACGTTGGCCGGATTCAGGATACGGATGGCGCCTTCGTTGTCTCTGGCGGTCAGCATCTTACCTGCGTTCTGCTTGGACGGTGCGAAGGGGATATCCAGTACGCCTGCGGCAAAGGCCTTGACCGTACCGACGGCCAGGTCGCCCTGACCCAGTTCGAAGCACTTGTCTACGATGCAGCGGGTTTCTGCGGAAATGATCATCATTTCCTGAACTACCTGGCTGGTGTTGGACAGAGCCTGATCGCACAGCATGTTGATGATCTGCTTGGTGCAGCGCAGACCGGCGGCATTGGCTTCCTTGGTGGGAACGCCGAAGGCTTCGTGGGGGGTCTTTACGATGACCTTGGTGGCCTTGGACAGAGCTGCAATGGCAGAACCCCAGGAGATAACGGAGTAAGCCTGTGCTTCATCCTGCGGGAAACCGCCCATCCACTGATGCAGAACGGTGGTAACCTCCACGTCGCCGTAACCGTAGCGGCGCAGGTATTCTTCGGTTAAGTTGCCCAGGGAACGGATGGCGGCAACGTCCTGAATCATGTTACCGCACTGGCCGTAGCCTACGGTGATGTTCTTTACGCCCTGTTCCGCAGCCAGCAGGGATTCGATGATCGCTACGGCGTGGGAAATACAGGGGGGAACCAGCGTACCGGTCAGAGGACCGTAAGGTTCGCGATTGATGCTGACGCCGGCTTCTTCGTAGATACCGGTCAGACGGTCGCAGTACTGCCAGTCGCGGATGGTCTTTTCCAGACTTACGTTCTTGGCGTAGGGAATGTTGTAGGAGATACCGCCGCCTTCGTAGCTGGTGAAACCGGCTGCGTAGGAGATTTCGGTCAACAGACGGGCGTCCGGTGTACCGTGGCGGATCTGTACGGGAGTGTCCAGCTCGTTGATGATCTGACGGCTGGCGTAAACGCCGTGGTTTACCACGGGAAGTCCGTTCAGCATGGACTTGTTTTCGCGGATGGATTCCTGGATACCGACTTCCGCTTCTTTATATCTGTTCTGACGGGTGTAGCTGTCGATGGTGGAAGGCAGAAGATCGGCGCCCCCTTCGTTCTGTAAGAAGGTCAGCAGCTCGATGTGATCCTTGATCAGCGCTACGCCTGCACGGGGCTGAATCAGTGTCTTGCCTTCGTTCTTTGCCTTGATCAGCTTCTTTCCGAAGCTCTTGTGTTCCGGCAGGTTCTTGTGGAATTCCACGGCTTCGTCGAAATCGACGTCTGCACCGGTGGGCCACTGGTTTAAGATTTCTTTCTGAATGCCGTAAAATTCGTCGTTGGTCAGTTTCTTATTCTGCAATTCCATAGGATTTCAGCTCCTCCTTCATAATATTCAGTGCAATGTCCGGCTCATACTGGCTCAACAGGCCCATGGCGGACAGAATATACTGCTTATCTACCAGAACCTCCGCTCTCTGAGGCTTCAGGGAAGCGGGGTCTGCCATATCGTACAGCGCGTGGGCTGCGATCTTGTCTACGTTGTCCGTGTGGATCAGGGAACCGCCGGTGATGACGATCTTATCCACTCGGCTCAGGTCCTTTCCTGTCTGGGCATAGGCCTCGCCGATGGGGGTGTATACCTTTTCCAACGTACCGGCGTGGCGCGTTACTCCTACCTTGATCGCCATGGAGGCAAGAGCAAAGTCGAGACGCAGCAGCTCGTCGGTGGTGGGCAGTGTATCGGTGTGGGTCGTGATCTGCTCCATCAGCTGGGTCGCCCGCTCTTCGCTGAGCTCCGCCATCCGGCAGATCGTCGCCAGTCCGGCAGCTTCCACGATGCCGTTGGCACTGTACCGCATTCCGATATCCCCTTCCACCGTGCGCTTGGCAAAGGGCTCCGGAA
>JAGATO010000062.1 GCA_017621195.1 Bacillota bacterium
ACGTAGGGCCTGTAGAAGCGCTGCTGGGCCAGACCTCCAAGGGCGGCCTACTGGTGTTTGAACAGGAGATCCAGGAGCTGACCGACGAACGGGCAATCAAGCTGTTCCGCGCCTGCCCTCACGTGGAAGCGCTTCAGGAGTTGGGCGTAGATGACGAGACGATCCGCAGCTTCTGTCGCGACATGCTGGGCGCCTGCGACTACGCCATCTGCGCTCCCTTCTCTCAGGTGACCATCGACTTCCCCACCACGGTGGCCGACGGCAAGGGCGAAGGCTGCGCCATGACCATAACAAAAAAACAGTCGGCCAAATAAACCGACGCTCGACAATCGTAAAAAAATACCTGTACGTTTTCGTACAGGTATTTTTCGTTGGTATCCCCTAGGGGAGTCGAACCCCTGATTCAACCGTGAGAGGGTTGCGTCTTGACCACTTGACCAAGGAGACATATTTGCTACCTCTCTATTATATGACACTGTCTTTCATTTGTCCAGCAATTTTTTTATTTTATCTTCCGCTTATCTTCCGCCGTTGGAATCCGACAAATTCAAGTTAATGTCCCGCCGGAATCCGCCCCAGAAAATCGTGTTCGATGCCCACGTCCGCCCTCGCCAGAATCGAAAACGCAACCAGAAGCGGAACCATTGCCAGCCAGATGGCGCGCTCGGCCGCATATCCGCAGAGCACGACTTCCACTACGCCGCCCGCCACGAAGCAGGCGATCATCGTCAGATGACTTTGTATCCGGCGGCGCATGGCTTCGTCGCCGGTCTTCAGGTATTTCACCAGATGAATCCCGGTCTGACGCAGATGGTTGGTGCAGAACGTGGTTGCCATGGGAACCTGCTCCGCCTGTCGGAACGTGTTGTACTGCATGGAACAGATGAAGTTGATGATGATCTGTACCAAACGATCGGTCACGGTCAGCGGAATAAACCCCACGACAAACAGCGTGATCACCTCAAATCCTACCAGATACGTATCCCAGCGAAACAGTCCCCAGGAGCGCACCTTTTTTGGAAGCAGCTCCGACAGTACGGCTCCCATCAGATAGGCGGTGATGGGAATGAGATAGTAGATGGCGCCGTTCCAGTCGCCGCTGCCCAAGGCAACCGCCATCAGCGCGAAGTTGGCGGTCTGGGCGTTGCAGAACACACCGCCCCGCAGCACCAGGGTGTACGTTCCCATCATCCCTGCGGCAATCATCATCAGGCGATAGACTCTGGCCGTCTCGCACATCAGATATCGCGGCGCATCATCGCTAGAAAACTCTCGATTCATCTTTATCCCTCCTGCTCTTGACTTCCTGATATTACTCTCAGTATACTGAGAGTAGAACGATTCGTAAAATATATAAAAAACATCGCTACCATATGATTTTGATATGGTGAAATGGCAGGGAGGACCCCTTGAACGTCAATTACGAGTATTACCGCATTTTTTATTACGTCGCCAAGTACGAGAACGTGACACAGGCCGCCGAAGTGCTGCAGAGCAATCAGCCCAACGTGTCCCGCATCATCAAGCTGTTGGAGCACGAGATGGGATGCCAGCTCCTGCTCCGTTCCAACCGGGGCATTACCCTGACGCCGGAGGGTCGGCAGCTCTACGCCCACGTCAAGCCAGCCGTAGAGGAGCTGCGCCGCGGCGAAGAAGAACTGCAGCGATACAAAACCCTTCAGGAGGGCAGGCTGACCATCGACGCTACGGACACGGCCCTGCGCATGATCCTTCTACCCGCCCTGCAGCGGTTCAAGGAGAGCCATCCCCACATTCACGTCCGGATCCTGAACCACTACACCGGCGGTGCTCTCGAATCCGTCCGCAGCGGTATCGCCGACTTTTCGGTGCTGGCCACGCCTGCCGCCATCGACAAGCCCCTGACAGCCGCGCCTCTGGCCCAGATCAGCGACGTGCTCATCGCCGGTCCGGCCTACGCTTTCCTTCGGGATCAGACGCTGTCGCTGAAGGAATTGAGCCGATATCCTCTGATCGGCCCCAGCGAACAATCCTCCACCTACCAGTTTTACGAATCCTTTTACCGCAGCCACGGTCTGGAGCTAAAGCCGGACCTGGAGGCGGCCGCCACCGATCTGATCCTGCCCATGGTAAAGAGCAATCTGGGCATCGGCTTCACCACCAGGTTCTTTGCGGAATCTTCCCTAAAGACCGGCGACGTATATCAAATCTATCTGAAGGAGCCCATTCCCCCGCGACAGCTTCTCTTCGTGGAAAACGAAGCCCTGCCGCTCAGCATCGCCGCTAGGGAATTGAAAGCCTTTCTCTTTAAACACGCATCCGGGAGGTCATCCGATGAACAATTCTGACATCACCATCCGCGTCGCTTCCACCGATGACGCATCAGCGCTGCTGGCCATCTACGCCCCCTACGTGGAGGCCACAGCCATCACCTTCGAATACATCGTTCCGTCCGTAGAGGAATTTACCCGGCGAATCCGGACCACGCTGGAAAAATACCCGTATCTGGTGGCCGAACACCGGGACGGAAGGCTTTTGGGCTACGCCTATGCCTCTCCCTTCAAGGCCCGGGCCGCCTACGACTGGGCCGTGGAAACCACCATCTATCTGGCTCCGGAAGCCAAATGCTGCGGCCTGGGTCGCCGCTTGTACGAGGCTCTGGAGCAGGCATTGAAAGCCCAGAACATATTGAACCTGAACGCCTGTATCTCCGAGCCGGAGGTGGAGGATGAATATCTGACGAAACAGAGCCACCGATTTCACGAACATATGGGCTACCGACTGGTGGGAGAATTCCACCTCTGCGGCTACAAGTTCAACCGCTGGTACCACATGATCTGGATGGAGAAACACATCGGCGAACACACCGCAGATCAACCGGCGGTGATTCCGTTCCCACAGTTGACAGAAACAAGAAATTGTGATTAAATGGAGAAAGCAGTTCTCTTATCTTTGGAATTGCAATTTGATGAAACTACGAAAAGGGAGACGATAACCATGAAGAGAATTCGGACACTGGAAACCAGAGACTTAGCGAAATCCGTAAAGGCCGGCGGCTGCGGCGAATGCCAGACCTCCTGCCAGTCTGCTTGCAAGACATCCTGCGGCATCGCAAACCAGCAGTGCGAAAAGAGCAGCGAAGAAAGATAGTCGCTGACTGAACATAGCGAACGACGACAAAACGGCGCGGCATGCCTCCGGCATACCGCGCCGTTTTTCATTCTACGACTTCCTTTCTACGACTTCCTTCTACGACTTCCTTTCTACGCTTCCCTTCCTGTGGAAGCATCCTCCACCGAGGAACGATACCACTGCAGCACCGCCGTCAGGTTATCCGCGCTGACCCGACTTCCGCCGTGAAGCAGCAGGTCCAGCATGTCGTCCTCTTCCGGCGTCCTGTCCTTCTTGTCGGCCAGTCCCTTGCCCGCGGTTTTCTTCATGACGGTCATCATCATCTTATAGACGCCGCGCAGCTTCTGCATGTTGAAGCCGCCCTGAAGCGTAAAGACCGGCAACTTGGCCGGCAGGTTGTTTGATTTCCGCAGATCCTGCAGCTGCGAACCGGTAGAGCCCATGCCCACGCCGCAGACGGATTCCACTTCGAAGCGCTTGATTGCCTCTGCATATCCCTTCACCTTTCCGGCCATCAGCCACCCCAGGTAGATGATGGAGGCGTCCTGTTCCAGCGTTTTCACGGCATCGGACAGATCATATACCGGAAGGCCGGTCTCCTTCCCCAAAAGCTCCGCATACTGTCTGGTGAAGCCTGTGTTGGATGTATATACGATTGCGTCGATTTTCATAGCGTGTCACATTCTTTTCTCTTTTCCTTCCGCATCCTCCTATGTCCATTCCGCATCCTGCGGACGACGGGGAATGACCAGAGCAGCAATGATGTAAACCAGAATTCCGCTGCCTCCCACGGCACAGAACAGCAGCCATGCCAACCGAACCAGCGTGGGGTCCACATCAAAATATTCACCGATCCCGGCGCACACGCCATCTACCATCTTTTCCCGATTGGATTTATACAGTCTCTTGCTCATATTTCCCTCCGATCGCTCTTTCCGCTTTGTCAGCTTTGTCAGCTTTGTCTTCTTTGCTTCCTTTTCTTTCTTTGCTTGCGCTTTTTTCCTTGTCTCTTCCCCTTTTCTGATTCTATTCTATCTCAGAGCCGCTGGCAGAGATAGGTCTGTTTTCCATCAGAATGTGTCAGTTTTATAGCTTTTCCGCTCCGGCGAACGGACGTGGCAACAGTCTGTATTTTAGGATGTCGATACTGTAAGTAGAAAATGATACCCAATGTTTTTAGGATTCCCAGCCAGTCTTTCGCCTGTTTCTGGTTGATATCCGCTCATCGAGCGAAACATATTTTCGTTCCGTCCCCTGCATCAGTTTTTGAAGCATTGTGGTTTTACCTACCTGTCTGAGCTAAGTTGTTTTCGGCTAATCTGTAATGCAAATACATTTTAGCCGAAAAAACAGCTAATCATAGTATATACCTATGCTTTGGCCCTGATTCAAAACGATTACGATATGCTCCACCAGGCTGCAAATATCTCATAACTCATGATCCTGTTACCCAAACCGAATCACCGCTCTTTTGCATTTCTGAATTTTGATTCTGTGCCGCAGCTGCAATCTCCTCTACACTTTGCATTGTTCAGAAAGCTATATTTCCGGGTGTAAAACACGCTATAATTTAGGAGAAATGGATGACTTCTATATTTTTTCGCTAATGCTCGCTAAATTATAGGAGAAAATCCAAGTTCTATATTTTTGTTCTTTTTTACGCTATTTTATAGGCTTTATATGTAATATTCTGTAATTTTCCTATATAAGTCGCCTCAGTTTGGTCACAAATATAGGAATTGTATGAAAATGAAAATGTATTGTCTCGTTTACCTGTTTCCCATCATGAATCTCCTATATTTTATGACATTTCAACAATTTTAATATAGAACTTCTCGAAAGTCCTATATTATATCAACATTTCTCATGCATAATATAGATTTCACAAAAAAATCTATATTATAGTATCGTCTGAGTCCAAAAATACAGAACATCGTGCAGAATTACGTAATACCCCCCTATATCCGCAGGCATTCCAACTTGTGCCGTATGGCTTCATTTCATTTCCTTTCTTCTCTATCATCGTTTCTATCATCGTTCAAAACGATACCGCCGCGCACCTCAAATGTTCGGCGGAAGGCCTGCGGCTACGCCGCAGG
>JAGATO010000063.1 GCA_017621195.1 Bacillota bacterium
GAGATTCGGGCGACGGAATTCGATCCGGCTCCGTATTACGCCCAGGCCCGGCACCTCTGGAACGGCACCGGCGAGCAGGAGAAGACGCGGATTGCCGGGGCTTTCGCTCAGAGACTGCTGTTCGGACCGGAAGAATTGCAGAATCGTTTTTTAGAAGAAATGGAAAAAATAGACTCGGAAATTGCAAAATTCATTGAAAAACAGCTGCTCTTCTGATACCATAGAAATAAGAAAGCTTCCGCGATCCGCTCCGGAGGAAGGAGGTATCCATGGTTTTCAGAGAACAGCTGGAAGAGAGAGAACGTGAGACATTATCGAAGTATGCAGCCAGGTCCGCGGAGTCGAAGGGACGAAGAGAGGCGGAGGAGCCCTGCCCCGTGCGCACGGAGTTTCAGAGGGACAGAGACCGGATCATCCACTCCAAATCGCTTCGACGCCTGATGCACAAGACACAGGTATTTTTGAAGCCAGAAGGCGACCACTTCCGGACGCGGCTGACCCATACGCTGGAGGTGGCGCAGATTGCCAGAACCATCGCCCGGGGACTGGCGCTGAACGAAGACCTGACAGAGGCCATCGCCATGGGCCACGATCTGGGTCATACGCCCTTCGGCCACAACGGTGAGGCATTTTTGAACGAACGCCACGCCAACGGCTTTAAACACAACGAACAGAGCCTGCGGGTGGTGGATTATCTGGAACGGAACGAGCGGGGCCGCTGCATGAACCTGACCATGGAGGTGAGGGACGGCATCGTCAACCACACCGGTCCGGTGATTCCCTTTACGCTGGAAGGCCAGATCGTCCGGTTCAGCGACCGGATTGCCTACATAAATCACGACATCGACGACGCCATTCGCGGCGGTGTTATCCGCAAGGAGGACATTCCGGCGGAATATCTGAACTACCTGGGACAGCTCCACAGCCAGCGCATCAGCAAGCTGGTGACGGATCTCATCGAAAACAGCGACGGAAAGGACCGGATCGTCATGAGCGAAGAGTCCAAACACTACATGGATGCGCTGCGGAGGTTCATGTTCGAGAACGTATACCACAGTAAGATCGTCAAGACCGACGAAGAACTGGATAAGATCCGGAACATGATCTTCTTCCTCTACGACTATTTCCTCAAAAATCCGGAGAAGCTCCCGCAGGAGCGATTGGATATGGTGGAGGAATGGGGGCTGGAAGAAGTGGTCAAGGACCACATCGCCGGCATGAGCGACCGATACGCCGTCAGCATGTTCAGCGAAATCTTTATCCCCAAAGGATGGAAATAATGGAAAAAGGCCTGAGTCAAGGCCTTTTTTGCATTTTTATTTGTTTTTTTTAGAGGAAGGCCCTCGCTTTTGTCGAATAAAGAATCGTATCATATTGAATTTGGGGAAGTATGGGTGAGAGGATTGAGAAGCGACAGTATCGTGGATGAAATCAAGAGCAGGGTCAACATTGTGGACGTGATCGGCCAGCACGTGGTATTGAAGCGCGCCGGAAGTAATTACAAAGGACTCTGCCCGTTTCACAACGAAAAGACGCCGTCCTTTGTGGTGTCGGAACAAAAGCAGATCTTCACCTGTTTCGGCTGCGGCGCCAGCGGCGACGTGATCGAGTTTACGAAGCGCTACTATAACCTGGACTTTATGGAAGCGGTGGAAAAGCTGGCCGGGCAGTACGGTATCGAGCTGAAGCAGTTCCACAGCGGCGACAGCCAGAAACGGGAACAGCTCTTCGAGCTGAACCGCATGGCGGCTCGATTCTATTTGGACGCTTTCACGAAGCGGGCCAATCCGGGACTGGACTATATGCGGAAGCGGGGCATGGATCCCCAGACACTGATCCGGTTCGGCATCGGTTTTGCCGACGAGTCCTGGGACAGCCTGTACCGATACTTCATGGACCAGGGAGCCGACGTAAAACAGCTGATGGAGCTGGGGCTGATCTCTCAGTCCAACGGAAAGTATTTCGACAAGTTCCGAAATCGGGTCATGTTTCCCATCATCAATACCCGGGGAAAGGTCATCGGATTCGGAGGCCGCGTCCTGGGAGACGGAACGCCGAAGTACCTGAATTCTCCGGAATCTTCGATATTTTTAAAGAAAAATAACCTTTTTGGATTGAACCTGACAAGACAGGAAATAAATAAAAGGGACTGTGCGATCCTGGTGGAAGGATACATGGACGTGATCTCGCTGTACAAGGCGGGCGTGCGAAACGTGTCGGCTTCCCTGGGAACGGCGCTGACCGAAAATCAGGCAGCCATGCTGAAGCGCTATACGAAAAATGTCATCCTGTGCTACGATTCCGACGGCGCAGGGCGGGCGGCGGCGCTGCGGGGTATGGATATCCTGCGGGCAGCGGGCTGCAATGTGAAGGTCATGCATGTGACCGACGGGAAGGATCCCGATGAATTTGTGAAAAAGAACGGCGCCGACGCGTTTTACGCGCTGGCGAAGGAGGCGAAGCCGTTTGCCGATTACAAGATCGACCAGATCCGTCAGGAGACGGATCTGTCCACCATGGAGGGGAGTCTGGAATTTCTCCGACGGGTAACGGCTGTACTCAAATCGCTGTCTCCGGCGGAAGCGGATCTCTACATCGGTAAGATCGCCGCGGAAAGCCACATTTCGGAGGGAGCGATACGCATGGAAGTATTCGGTTCCGGTCTGGCGGATGCCAGAGAAGTGCGGGAGCCAGTGAAGCCTGCTCAGGCTGACAGGAATGGTGACCGCAGAAACAGCGCCAACGATCCGGGACTGTATCTGGAAAAGAATTTAATTCGGCTGATGTTGGCCCAAAGCGATTTCATACCGCGGATGCAACCATATGAAGATGTGTTTCGGGATGCGGCCTGCCGCAGGATCTACGAAAACATGAAAGGACTTTACCGCGAGGATGAAGAGATCGATGTGGGAAAGCTGGCCGACAGTCTGGAACCGGCGGAGATCGCCGCGATGAACGACATTCTGGAAAATGTGAAGCTGACGGAGCGGGACGAGGACGTGTTTGTCGACTGCGTGGCACGGATCGAAAGAGAGCAGCTGAAACAGCGCGAACAGCAGATCATTCAGATGTTGTCTCTGGCCGACGACGAAACGGATGCCGCCCGGGTGGAGGAGTTGACCCGGGAACTGATGACGATACAGCACAAGAAGAACAGGGAGTGATAAGATGGATTACGAAGTAGAACGCAACGGCGAAAAGAAAACAGAATATGTCAATGATCTGGTGGAAAAGGCCAAGCGAAAGGGGACGATCACCTTCCAGGAGCTCTCCGACCAGTTGGGGGAAGTGGATCTGGACAAGAACGAGATGGACGACCTCTACGATATGCTGGCCACCAACGGCATCGAAATCGTATCGGAGGTAGAACCCGATGACTTTGAGATTGCGGAGATCGAGCAGGATGAGGATGCCAGCCTGAATCTGGTTCACGATACGGATCTGGATTCCGATGCGGGCCTTCTGAAGGGTATCGCGGTGGACGATCCGGTGCGTATGTACCTGAAAGAAATCGGTAAAGTTCCCCTTCTCAGTGCGGAAGAAGAGATCGAGTTGGCCAAGAGAATGGAGCAGGGCGATGAATCGGCGAAGCAGCGCCTCTGCGAGGCCAACCTCCGTCTGGTGGTATCCATTGCCAAGCGCTATGTGGGCCGCGGGATGCTGTTCCTCGACCTGATTCAGGAAGGAAATCTGGGGCTGATCAAGGCGGTGGACAAGTTCGACTGGAGAAAGGGATACAAGTTCAGTACCTATGCTACCTGGTGGATCCGTCAGGCCATCACCCGTTCCATCGCGGATCAGGCCAGAACCATCCGAATTCCCGTTCATATGGTAGAAACGATCAACAAGCTGATCCGCATTTCCCGTCAGCTTCTGCAGGAATACGGAAGAGAGCCCCTGCCGGAGGAGATTGCCCAGGAAATGGACATCTCCGAGGAAAAGGTTCGCGAGATCATGAAGATCGCTCAGGAGCCGGTCTCCCTGGAAACTCCCATCGGCGAAGAAGAGGACTCCCACTTGGGAGACTTCATTCCCGACGATGACGTTCCTGCTCCGGCGGAAGCGGCAGCCTTCTCCATGCTGAAGGAACAGCTGGTGGAGGTACTGGATACGCTGACCGAGCGCGAACAGAAGGTTCTGCGCCTGCGGTTCGGACTGGACGACGGCCGTGCCAGAACGCTGGAAGAGGTTGGAAAGACCTTCGACGTCACTCGGGAGCGCATCCGCCAGATCGAAGCCAAGGCGCTGCGCAAGCTGAGACACCCCAGCCGCAGCAAGAAATTAAAGGATTATCTGGAGTAAAGCTATGATCAAATTATCGGATCGTCTGCAAGTGATCGCAGACGAGATCAAACCGGGCGAAACAGTAGCTGATATAGGCACAGACCACGGTCTGCTGCCTATTTTTCTATACGAAAGCGGTCGGTCTGGCGGCATCATCCTCTGCGACATCAACCGGGGTCCTCTGGACAAGGCCAGAAATAACATCGCCCTGTATCTGGGAGAGGGGGCACTGGGTGACGGCGGTGAACTGCGAGGGCTGGAACTGCGGTTGGGCGACGGCCTGAAGCCGCTGGATTCCGGCGAAGTGGACACGGTGGTCATCGCCGGCATGGGCGGCATTTTGATGACGGAGATTTTAGGGGAAAATCCGGTTCACAGCCAGAGCTTTTCCAAGCTGATTTTACAGCCGCGAAACGGCAGCCACAAGCTGCGCTGGTGGCTGGCTCACAACGGTTTTCGGATCACGGCGGAGCATCTGGTGGTGGAGCGAAAGTACATCTGCGAGGTGATGACGGTGCAGCCACAGCGGTTTGCAGAGCCGGACGATGGCGTTGCCGTGGGCCTGCCGCAGGCGGCAGTGCCGCTGCCGGAGGAGATTTCCGACGATACGCTGGACTGGGAGATCAGCCCACTGCTGTTTGATGGGCCAGACCCTCTGCTGATTCCCTTCATCGAAAACAAGATCCGCATCGAAGAAAAGGTGGTGGGTTTCGTATCGGAAGGCAGCGAGGAAGGGACGGAGCATCAACGCATCGCAGAGGCCAACCGGCGGCTGGCGGCGTTGCGGGCCAAGCTGGAGCTTGCCCGGCAGCGGACCGGAACAATGTGAGAGAAAGGACGAAGGAGGCGTAAGCTATGAGCATGACCATGAAACAAATCGAAGCGTTATTGGATGAGATCGCACCGCTTGATGCACAGGAAGCCTGGGATAACAGCGGCGTTCAGATCGACGTGGGACGTCCTCACATCCAGAAGGTTCTGGTCTGTCTGGAGATCACCCGGGATGTGGTATCGGAGGCCATTGAAAACGATGTAGATCTGATCGTGACTCACCATCCGCTGCTGTTTCACGGTGTAAAGAAGATCGACCGTTCCAACCCTGTGGGGGAATATCTGTTGGAGCTGATCTTCACGGGAATTTCCGTCTATTCGTCTCACACCAGCTTCGACATCGCTCAGGGTGGAAACAACGACGACCTGGCGGAACGGCTGGGACTGCGGGAGATCGAGGAGTTGACGGGAGACTCCGGAGACGCGCTGGGGCGCACCGGATATTTGATCCGTCCCATGGCGTTGAAGGAGCTGGTCTTCCTGCTGGATGAGGCGCTGGATCATCCCGGCGGAATCAAAGTGGCCGGGGATCCCCAGACCATGATCGAGAAGGTAGGGCTGTGTACGGGAGCTGCCGGAGAATTCTATCAGGCGGCCATGGAGCAGGGCTGTCAGGCCTACATTTCCGGCGATGTGAAGCACCACGAGGCCCAGCTGGCCCGGGAGAGCGGACTGTGTCTGATCGATGCGGGACACTTCGGTACGGAACAGATCTTCGTGGAAAACATGGCCAACCAGCTTCGCGAAAAATGCGGCGGTCAACTGACGGTGATCGAGTCCCGAGTCAATGTAAACCCCTATGATTTTATCGTATGAAGCGTATCTGATGCGGGAGAAAGAATAAAATGAACGCTGTGATTTTAGCCTGCAGTTCTCTGCGGGATTACGTCAATGAGGCTCAGAAAAAGAGGAATACAGAGTATCCGGTCATCTGGCTGTCTGAGGCATACCATGTGGATCCGCAGAAGATGCATCAGCATATCATCGACAAGGTGAAGGAACTGCCGAAAGAGGTGGATACGATTCTGGTAGCCATGGGATACTGCGGCGGTTCCTGGGAAGGACAGCGGTTGGATCGACGGGTGGTCATGCCCCGGGTGGATGAGTGCGTTTCCCTCCTTCTTCATGTGGACGACAGCTATCATCGGGATCTGAAGGAAACGGGCCATCTCTATATGAAGGGAAAGAATCCCCGGGAGTTTTCTTTAGAGAGGGCCTTTACTTCGTTTACGAAGGACAGAAGCAGCGAAGAAAAGGCCGATATCCGAAAAGCGTGGACGGATTATTACACCCATGTGGATATCGTGGATACGGGAATGTACGACTGCCGTTCTTCGGAATATCTGGAGGAAGCGCAGAAAAACGCAGACTGGATCGGAGGCGTCGTGCAGTTTCGAAAGGGGAGCAACCTCCTGATCGAAAAGCTGGTGTCGGGCCAATGGGATGAGCAGTTCTTCGTTGCGGAGGCGGGAGAATGGATCGACAGCAGTCGATTTTAAGAGACGGGAGAACGGCTTTCAAAAATTTTTCTGGATAATGAACTGTAAATATGGTATATTTTTAATGTTATAGGTGAAGCAGGTGACCGCGGGCCGGGGAGGGATCCCCGGCGTGAGGAAAGTCCGGGCTCCACAGGGCGAGGGTGCCTGATAACGTCAGGTGAGGGTAACCTTAAGGAAAGTGCAACAGAAATATACCGCCGTGAAAACGGTAAGGGTGAAACGGCGAGGTAAGAGCTCACCGGCAGGGTGGTAACATCCTGCGTCCATGTAAACCCCACTCGGAGCAAGACCAAGCAGGGAGGTAATTGCGGTGTTCCGCACAGTGCCTGAAAGGCGGCTGCCCGTCGCTTCCCGGAAGGTAGGTCGCTTGAGCCTGTCGGTGACGGCAGGCCTAGAAAGATGGTTGCCAAATACAGAACCCGGCTTATAGCTTCACCTATATCCTTGTTTATCATTGACGCGAAGGCTCTTCCCCAGGGGATGGCCTTTTCTTTTTTGGAAGGTGAAGATTCGACGAAATTCGCGCTTCAACCATTGACTTTACGGCACAGGGAACGTAAAATAATTCCATATCAAAAGGAGGTAGAAACATCTTGAAAGAGAAACTGATGCGATTTATGCAGGGAAGATATGGAACGGATCAGCTGTCCCGTTTTCTGACGGCGACGTCCATGGTCTGCGTGGTTTTGGGTCTGTTCATCCGCAGCCGTTTCTTACAGTGGATTCCGTTGCTTCTGCTGGTGATCGTCTACGTCCGGATGCTGTCGAAGAATACGGGAAAGAGATATCGGGAGAATATAAAATACCTGGAACTGCAGAACCGGGCCATGGGAACGTTCCGAGGCTGGAAGGAAGCCTTCGATTGTCGGAAGACTCATCGCATCTACGCCTGTCCCGGCTGTGGTCAGAAGGTGCGGGTTCCCAAAGGACGCGGTACGATGAAGATCCACTGCCCCAGATGTCATCTGAATTTTATCAAAAAGAGTTAGGAGTCGCCCATGTTCGGATACGTTCTTGTGGACAAACAGGAATTGAAATTTCGCGAGTTTGACGTATATAAGAGCTGGTACTGCGGCCTTTGCCGGACGCTGAAACGGCGAGGTGGGCTCTGGGGCCAGATGACGCTGACCTACGACATGACGTTTCTGATCCTGCTGCTTCACGGTCTGTACGAGCCGGAGGAGCGGTGCGGACAGTGCCGGTGTCTGGCTCATCCCACCCGGAAGCACTGTACGCGGATCGACGAATTTACGGAATATGCAGCAGACATGAATCTGCTTTTGATGTATTATAAGTGTATGGACGACTGTCAGGATGAAAAGAAGCTGAGCCGCCGACTGTATGCGGGACTGCTGAAGGGAAAGTGCCGTGAGATCGAAGGACGCTACCCCGAAAAGGTAAAGGCCATGGCCGATGGCCTGACGGAGCTGTCGCGGCTGGAACAGGAACGCTGCGGCGATCTGGACCGCGTCAGCGGTTGCTTCGGGCAGCTCATGGGTGAGATTATGGCTTGTAAGCAGGATCTTTGGGAAAAGGACCTGAGAGAACTTGGGTTCTATTTAGGAAAGTATATTTATCTTCTGGATGCCTATGAGGACCTGGAAAAGGACAAGGAAGCCGGAAGTTTCAATCCGTTGATCGACCTCAGTG
>JAGATO010000064.1 GCA_017621195.1 Bacillota bacterium
AACTGATGGAGATTTAACGGGGCGTGAATACAATGACAAACGAGGCGCGGGATCTGTTGGGATGGAAAGCGGAAGAAGCGGAGGAACTGTTGCGTTCGCAGGGAAAGCAAGTCCGCATCGAAGTGACCGTTCCCACAGTGAGACAGCCGGTAGAGGGGCCGCTGCGGGTGATCAGACAGGAAGTGAAAGAAGATATCTGGATTCTGACCGCCTGCCATGTAACGGATCCTTACAATGAATAAGGTCGGAAACAGGTCGGGATTTGCCCGACCTGTTTTGTAGGAAAACAACGGGAGAACAACTATGGAATCGAAGCAGAATTACCAGCTGGACCGGGAGCGGATCCCCCAGCACGTGGCCATCGTCATGGACGGAAACGGCCGCTGGGCGAAGAAGCGGGGCTTGCCGCGGCTGGCCGGTCACAACGCAGGAATGGAAGCACTGAAGGAAATCGTAAAACGCTCCGACGTACTGGGAGTGAAATATCTGACCGTCTACGCCTTCTCCACGGAAAACTGGAAACGTCCGGTGGAAGAGGTCAGCGGCATCTTCAAGCTGCTGATCGTCTACATGAAGAAAGAGCTGGACGAGCTCCACGCCAATAACGTCAAGGTAAAGATCTTCGGCGACTATTCCAGGCTGCCGAAGGAATCCATCGACGCGTTGGAAACGGCGTTGGAAAAGACGAAGAACAACACGGGACTCACGTTCAACATTGCGCTGAATTACGGTGGCCGCGATGAGATCATGCGGGCGGTGCGCCGGCTTGCCGCGGAGTGCTGCGACGGACAGTTAACTGCGGAGCAGCTGACGGAGGACATGGTCAGCGATCGGCTGTACACCGGCGGGATTCCCGATCCGGAGGTGGTCATCCGCACCAGCGGAGAGCTGCGGCTGTCCAATTTTCTGCTGTGGCAAAGCGCCTACAGTGAATTCGTGTTCACCGATGTGCTCTGGCCGGACTTTTCGCCGGAGGAATACGAGCGGTGCATCGCGGAATTTCAGGGGAGAAAGCGTCGTTACGGCGGCGTGTAATTCCACATCAAAGGAGTTGTTAGGATGAAGACGAGAATCATTTCGGGCCTGGTGATGGTGCCGCTGCTGGTCATCGTGTATCTGGGAGGATACCCGCTGCTGGCGGCTGCGTGCCTGGTGGGTCTGGTGGGACTGAAGGAATTTTATCACGGTTTTGAGGCCATGGAGGTGAAGGCAAGCTACGGTATTGGCGTGGCTGCCGTTGTTGCGCTGTACGCCATCAATATACTCGGCGGGAGAGACGGAATCAACGCCGTCAATTTCAAGTGGCATCTGCTCTGGATCTTCGGCGTCATTCTGGTCAGCCTGTTGTACCTGTTTCGGATCGACGAGCGAAAGCTGGAGGACGGCATGGCTACCATGATCGGGATATTATATGTCGTCTTTTTCTCATACCACGTGGTTTTGGTGGATCAGTCACCCTATCCGCAGATGGTCTGGATGATTCTGCTCACCGCCTTCATCACGGATATCATGGCCTATTTCAGTGGGTATCTCTTCGGAAAGAACAAGCTGTGTCCGAAGATCAGCCCGAAGAAGACCATAGAGGGGTCCATCGGCGGAACGCTGGGAAGCATCGTATGCTCTGGGCTATTCGGTTACTTCGCCATGCCGGGACTTTGGATCCACTGTCTGATCATCGGCGCGTTGGGAGGTATCCTCTCCCAGTTCGGTGACCTGACCGCTTCCATTTTCAAGCGGAAGATGGGGATCAAGGACTACGGAAATCTGATTCCTGGACACGGTGGAATCCTGGATCGCTTTGACAGCGTCCTATTCACCGCGCCCCTGGTCTACTACTATATCGTCTTCGTTTTGGCATAGGGGAGGCTGACATGAAAAAAATTGCAATTTTAGGATCCACCGGTTCCATCGGAACCCAGGCGCTGGACGTGGTCAGCCAGCGGCCGGAAGAATTTTCCGTGGAGGCGCTGACCTGCGGTTCCAACATCCAACGGTTTCGCCAGCAGCTGGCAGCCTTTCAGCCCAAGCTGGCAGTCACCGCCAGGGAAGAGGATGCAGCGCTTCTGAAACAGGAGTTTCCGCATATAGATTTTTTATACGGCATGGATGGAATCATCGCCGCGGCTTCACAGACCGACGCGGAAATGGTGTTGAATTCCCTGATGGGAATGATGGGACTGGTTCCCACCTATCGGGCGATCCGCGCAGGAAAGGACATCGCTTTGGCCAATAAAGAAACGTTGGTCGCCGGCGGAAGCGTCATCATGAACGCCGTGAAGGAAGAAGGCGTCCAGCTGCTTCCCGTGGACAGCGAACACAGCGCTATCTTTCAATGTCTGGAAGGAAACGAAGCCAAAGAGCTGGATAAAATTCTGCTGACGGCGTCCGGCGGACCGTTCCGCGGCTATACGAAAGAACAGCTGGAGCATGTGACGCTGGAACAGGCGCTGAACCATCCCCGGTGGGTCATGGGCAGCAAGATTACCATCGATTCTTCCACCCTGATGAACAAGGGGCTGGAGTTGATCGAGGCCAAGTGGCTGTTCGATGTGGAGCCGAAGCAGATTCAGGTGGTGGTCCATCCGGAGAGCATCATCCACTCCATGGTCCAGTACAAGGACCATTCCATCATCGCGCAGCTGGGGGTTCCCGATATGCGGATTCCCATCGCCTACGCTTTTACATACCCCCACCGCTGGGAAAACGCCAGCGGCGAGGTGGATTTCTTTTCACTGGAAACGCTGCACTTCCAGCGGCCGGATATGGAGACCTTCCGCTGTCTGAAGCTGGCCTTCGAGGCCATCGAAACCGGTGGGAGCTGCCCCGTGGTGATGAATGCCGTCAACGAGGTGCTGGTGCAGCAGTTCCTGGAGGGAAAGATCCGCTATCTGGATATTCCTGCGGGAATTGAACGGGCGTTGGAGCGTCACGACGTTGTGGCCGCACCTTCGCTGGAGGAAATACTGGAGATCGACCGCGCCGCCCGGGAAGCGGCTGCGATCCGGTCGAGGTCATAGTATCAGGGGAAATGAAAGGGGAAAAACCATGGGATTGTTTACCATTATTTATGCGATCATCTGCTTCTGCATTTTGATCATGGCTCACGAGGTGGGACACTTCGTAGCCGCCAAGTTGACGGGGGTTCAGGTCAATGAACTGTCGCTGGGTATGGGCCCGCTGGTCCTGAAGCATCAGGGAAAAGAGACGATGTACTCCATTCGCCTTCTGCCCATCGGCGGCTTCTGCAGCATGGAAGGCGAGGATGAAGAATCGGACAACGTTCGAGCCTTCAATAATAAATCGTCGCTGCAAAAGGCTTTCATCGTGGTGGCCGGCGCACTGATGAACCTGCTTTTAACCATCGTAATCCTGTCCTGCATCGCCGGGTACGTGGGCGTGGGAACCACCACCATCGATGAGGTATCGCCGGAGGGTACGGCTTACGCTGCCGGCCTAAAGGAAGGCGACAAGATCATTGAGATGGAGCGAAGCAAGGTATGCTTCTTTTCCGATGTGAGAACGCTGATTCAGCAGAGCGACGGAGAGGTGGATCTGGTTCTTTTGCGCGGGGACAGAAAGGTCTATACCACGGTTCCGGTGGAGAAGAACGAACAGGGAGTTCCCGTGATCGGGATCACGGTGGAAGCATCCAAAAATCCCGTGACGGCGATTCACTGCGGCCTCCGTTCCACTGTCCGGATGGGACAGCAGATGCTGCAATACTTCGGAAACCTGTTCACGGGAAAGACCTCGGTCAGCGATCTGACCGGTCCGGTGGGCATCGTTTCCGCCATCGGTGTGCAGGCCCAGCGGGGCTTCCTCTACGTGGCGAACCTGATGGCGCTGATCAACCTGAACCTGGCGATCATCAATATGCTTCCGCTTCCGGCGCTGGACGGCGGAAGGTTCCTGATCATTCTGATCAACGCCGTGACAGGAAAGGCGATCAGCGAAGAACTGGAAGGAAAGATTCATTTTGCAGGAATGATGCTGTTGTTCTGTCTGGCGGCTTACGTTCTGGTTCAGGATGTGGGGCGTCTGATGTAAGGAGAAACGTATGAACAGGATTTCAAAGAAAATCATGGTGGGAGATGTGGCTGTGGGCGGCGGTGCGCCGGTGTCCATCCAGTCCATGACAAATACCGATACGAGAGACGTGAAGGCCACGGTGGAGCAGATTGCCCGTCTGACCGACGCAGGCTGCCAGATCGTGCGGCTGGCTATACCTGATGCCGAGGCGGCAACCGCCTTCGGCGCCATCAAAAAGCAGGTGTCTGTACCTCTGGTGGCGGACATTCATTTCGATTACCGGCTGGCAATCGAGGCCATGCGGCAGGGTGCCGACAAGGTGCGGATCAATCCTGGTAACATCGGCGATGAGGACCGTGTCAAGGCGGTCCTGAAGGAAGCGAAGGAGCGTTCCGTTCCCATCCGTGTGGGCGTCAACTCCGGCTCTCTGGAGAAGGGACTTCTGGAAAAGTACGGCGGCGTCACGGCGGAAGCTCTGGCGGAAAGCGCCATTCACATGGTTCGATACGTGGAAAGTCTGAACTTTTCCGATATCGTGGTGTCTCTGAAATCCTCCGATGTGGCGTTGAATGACCGGGCGTACCGCATCGTTGCCGAAGAACTGCCCTATCCGCTGCACGTGGGGATCACCGAAGCGGGAACGGTGAACCGCGGCAAGGTGAAATCGGCCATCGGCATCGGTTCGCCTTTGCTGTCCGGCATCGGCGATACGATTCGCGTGTCGCTGACAGGCGACCCTGTCAACGAAGTGGTGTTTGCCAAGGAAATTCTCAGCGCCATCGGTCTGCGCAACAGCGGCATCAATCTGGTATCCTGCCCCACCTGCGGTCGGACCCGGGTAGACCTGGACGCCATTACGTCTCAGGTGGAGAGGGAACTGGCGCCCATTGAGACCTATATGGAAGCCAACAATATTCCGCGGCTGACGGTTGCCGTCATGGGATGCGCCGTCAACGGCCCCGGTGAGGCCAGAGAAGCCGACGTGGGTATTGCCGGCGGAAACGGTGAGGCGCTCCTGTTCCGCCGTGGCGAAATCGTCAAAAAGCTGCCGGAGGACAGGGTGATCGAGGTGCTTCTTGCCGAGATCGAAGCCCTCGGC
>JAGATO010000065.1 GCA_017621195.1 Bacillota bacterium
CAAGACTTTCGCCCAGAGCTTCGCGTCTATGATCGCGGTGGGTGCCATGTTCAGCGAAGTGGATTGGCTTAAGGCTGTCAGCGTGGCCGGCGTGGCTGCTGTGCTGAGTGTGCTTACAAGTCTGGCTGGACTGCCGGAAGTGCCGGAAGAAAAACCTCCCGAAAAGATCATAGAAGAATAACAATTGCCCTGCGGTTCGGAACATGAAACGGAAGAGAATGGTAGTCAAAACGGTAGTCAGACGAAAGCGGAAAGCACTCAGAACGATTGAAATATAAGGAAATAAAGATGCTTCGATCAGACGGCTGTTAACCGAAGGGTTGTAGGTTCGAGCCCTACCTGGGGAGCTTCCCGGAAGCCTTGAAAATAAAGGCTTCCGGGATTTTTTATGTCTCGCGGAGGGAGTCGCGTAGGGTAAAAATGTGCACGTTTTCGGTAGTCAAAAGCCGCGATTGGTAGTCAAAATGGTAGTCAGAAAAGAAGTCAGAAAAACGCCCCGGGGAGATCACCCGGGGCGCTTTTTTTATGCCTGTTTCAGGAGCTTCAGCGGAGGCGGATCCGCGAAGCTGGCGTCCAGCTTTTCGGCCTCGCGCCGGAAGCGGGAGTCGGTGACTTCATCATAGATCTTGAGGATCATCTTAGCATCTGCATGGCCCATCCATTTGATGCAGGTATTCAACTCGACGCCTTTATCACGGCACATGGTACAGAAGGAATGGCGGAGGTCGTAGGGAACGACGGTGAAATCCTTCCAGGGCGGGAGTTGGCCACCGGCGGCCAGGATGGCCTTGTGTTCCTTCGTCTTCCCGTACCACCGGCGCTCGCATCCGTTGATGGCCTTTTCCATGCAGAACACATACGATTCCCAGGCTGATTTCCACGCCTGGACGCTGACACGCTCTCCGGAGGCACTGGTAACCAGATAGCCGTGCTTCCCTTCCAGGGCTTTCCGGAGGGGGGCAAGTAGTGGGATCGTCCGTCGGGCGTTGTCTGTTTTCCCTTTGGAGGTGATCATGTAATGGTTCTGCCCGTCCAGATGGGCAAAGTCGGAGAGGGTGACCGTTCCCGCGTCAAAATCGACAGCCTTGTCAATGTCCAGCGCTTTGGCCTCCTGCGGACGGATCCCGGCGTAAAGCATGGCCATGACCGCGGCGTGGGCGCGGTGATCCGTGCAGTAATGATCTATCCACCACCGTTCCTGATCCGTAATGGCGCGATGACTGCCGACGGTTCCGGCGTGAGGCTTCGCATCCTTCGACCGGGCGGGATTGATCCGGCAGAGCCCGTTCTCGACGGCTGAGTCGAAGAGCGCGGAATAGATCTGCTTTGCGCTGTTGATATAGGACTGCGACAGGCCGAGATAAACGGTGGAATAAACCTGCTTGATCTGGAGGGGCTGCACATCGCAGAGGGGAACGTTTCCGATCTGGGAAATCAGATGATCCAGATGGATGGCCAGCTGATGATAGGTGCTGTCTGAGACAGCGGGCCGGGCGATGGGCAGCCAGGCAGCTGCATACCGGGCCACCGTGACGGAAGGATCAAAGATCTGTCCGGCCTTCTCCGCTTCCTTGTAAGCGTCTCTGGCCGCGAAGGCTTCGTCCTCCGTGTAGCCGTAGAACCATTCTCCCTTATACCGGCAGGCATACCGCCCATCCGGGCGGCGCTTCAGGTGCTGTTTCTTCGGGCGTGGCATGGGATCACCTCCTTATGCGGTGTGGTCAGTCGCGGTAGATTCGAAAGAGGTGCCTTTTTCCTGATTTTCGCTGGCGCTGTTCTCAAGGATTAACAAGGCGGCTTTTCGACAGTCGGGTGAAGCTTTTCGATACGCAGAGAGGATACGAGATTCGTCTGAAGTAAGAATCTCAGGCTCATTCAGGAAAAGCAAAGGATCCAGTTCTAAAATTGATGAAAGAGCGGAAATCTTGTCGCGCTTCATTTTCCGAATGTCTCCGCTTTCCCATCGTGAAACCGTGGCCTTGGAAACACCAACAGCGCGGGCGACATCGTCAAGGGTCATATTCAATTCCTTGCGCTTCTTTGAAATAACATCCCCTATTCTCATCAAGGTCACCTCCTGAGCAAGGAAGATGATAGCATAAGTTGCACAAAAATGCAAAATATTCTGCAAAAATGCTTGACAACATAAAATTGCGAGTGTATTTTAGATATGGTTGTTGCGTAAACACGAAACTTCTGGAGGTGAAATAGAGTGAAAGAGTATCTTTTGAGGCAAAGGATCAGAGAAGCAGGGATGAATATTGGAGAGTTCTGCGAGGCGGCCGGATTTGTAAGGGCTACATTCGACAGAAAAATCACAGGCAAGAATGAATTCGACAGAGAAGAGATCTGCCGGATCAGAGACACCCTGCATCTTTCTGACGAAGACATCCGCGATATTTTTTTTGACAAAGAAGTTGCGTAAACATGCAACGATAAAGAGGGGGAGAAGAAAAAATGAGCATCGATCAGAGGACACTGGATCTTCAGCAGATCGCAATCGACATCGAAAAGATGGTCAACCGGCACATCGTGGATCCGATCACGATCGTCTATGTGCAGATGACGAAGAAGGTCAGGGAAGAGGACAAGCAGCTGCAGCGGTTCCGGGTGACGGAAGGGGACGAATACTTCATGATCAGCCGGGGAGAAACGCTGCTGTATGTGGTCAACG
>JAGATO010000066.1 GCA_017621195.1 Bacillota bacterium
AATAAGAAGCCCACAGCCGCCGGAAGAAAGGCCAGCCGTCCCAAGGGATGAGCCAGCTCCATGGACGGAATCAAAAGCGACCAGACGGAGGCCGCCACCATGACGCCGGAGGCAAAGCCCAGCAGGGCCTTCTGCAGCCGAAGAGGCATGGCATCCCGCAGGAAAAAGACGCAGCCCGCACCCAGCGTCGTTCCCAGCATGGGAATCATAAGTTGAACTAAAACAGGTGTATTCATCATATACTTTCCTTCCGTTTTTTCTATCTTTTTTATAATAATACCCTCAAATTTCGCTTCGAAACCCGATCTCCCCAGGTTTTCCCTGCCATTTCTTGCTCTTGTCCGTCTTTTTGTGATAAAATAGGACATATTTGTGAGAAAATTGTGAGAAATTTGAAAGGAGGATTATCTATGCCAATCGGAGTAATTACAAACTGCAGCGCCGTTCTGTTCGGCGGTATTCTGGGGACCATCTTCGGAAAGTTCATCTCGAAAGAAACGGAGCAGGCGCTGACCGTGACCTTCGGTCTGGGGGCAGTCGCCATCGGCATTACATCCATCATGAAGTATTCCGCCACCACGCCGGTGATTCTGGCCCTGATCCTGGGAACCACCATCGGCAATCTTCTGAAGCTGGAAAAGCGCATCGAAGGCCTGTTCCGTCGCCTTCTGAACGCCCTTCCCCTGAACTCCAGCCATCTGGATATGGACCGCTACATCACCATCGTCGTCATCTTCTGCGCCAGCGGTTTCGGCATCTTCGGTTCTCTGACCGAAGGCATCACCGGCGATCCCACGCTGCTGATCTCCAAATCCGTACTGGATCTGTTCACCGCTATCATCTTTGCGGGAGCCATGGGGCTGTCGGTCAGCGTCATCGCCTTTCCGCAGTTTCTCGTCTTCGGCGCCCTGTTCTTATCGGCTCAGATGATCTCGCCTCTGATCTCCGCTACCGCCATGAACAATTTCATTGCCTGCGGCGGCATCATGACCATGGCCTCCGGTATGAAGATGGCCAAGCTTCAGTCCTTCCCTATCGGCGACATGATTCCTGCTCTGATCTTAGTCCCCCTGATGACCAACCTCTGGGAGCTCCTTCCCTTTTGATCCGAAATCGATTTCCATGACCAGCAGGCTTGCCACCAGGAGAACGCCTCCCAGGTACGCCTGAGGCCGTAAAACCTCATGGGCGATGAAGAAGGCGGCAATGGAGTTGAACACCGGCTCCAGCGTGAAGATCACGCCCACGTGAGATGCGGTGGTATACTGCTGGGCCACGGCCTGGACGATGAAGGCCAGGCCGGTGCAGAAAATGGACAGCACGATGACCGAGCCCCAGACCACGGGGGATTTGGGAATATCCGGCCCTTCGAAAATCAGGCTGAGGATCAGCATCCCTACCCCGGTGAATCCCAGCTGAAACACCCCCAACTGAAAGGCGTTGACCTCTTCATGGGCCACGGCCCTCTCCGTGATCAAAAGATCGGTGGCGTAGGACACGGCACACAGCAGGCACAGGATATCGCCCAGCGCCGGCCGCATTCGCTCCGACAGCGTCAGGAGTGCGATTCCGGCAAAGGCCATGACCAGGACGAGAAACAGCTTTTTCGACGGCTTTTTCCGAAAGAACACAAAGTCCAGAACCGGCGTAAAGACCACGGTCAGGGCGCAGAGAAAGCCCGCATTGGACAGACTTGTATACATGACGCCGAAGGTGGCGCCAATATAGACGAACAGCAGCGCAAATCCCACCATAGCGCTGTATTTTAATGTGGTGCGGTTGACGGTTTTCACCCTGGGAAAAAAGCAGATCGCCGCCAGAAGAAAGGCTCCGATAAACCGGAAGGCATTGAGGCTGAACGCCCCCATCTCGGTCAGGGCCAGATCCATCAGCAGATAGGAGATCCCCCAGAAGGCGGTCACCATCAGCAGCATCATATCCGCTTTGACTTGTTGTTTCATATTCTTCTCTACTCCATTCCTATTATATTTCCGCTTATATTTCCGCCACGAACATTTCCAGCGCCAGCCTCTGATCCAGCAGGCCGCTTTTGATGTTCTTATCCACTTCGTATGCGCCGGCCAGAATCTCTTTCAGCCGGGCGACGCTGTACCGCTCCGAACACTGCAGCGCTTTCTTCAGCCGGAACTCGTGAACCCCCAGCGTCTTCTGGATCGCCGGCACGGTGGCTCCTTCTTCCTGCAGTTCCCGGGCAGATACCATGATCTCGAATTGAGAACAGATCAGCGATAGCAATTTATACGCGTTTTCCCCGGAATCCAGCAGGTTGTGCAGCCGCAGGAAGGCCTCCGGTTTGTTTCCGCGGCCCACCGCATCCAGCATGGCAAACACATCGGTATCGATGTTTCCGGCCACCACGCCCAGGAAATCCTCCGCCGTCACTTCCTCGCCCGCCGCATGAGCCACGGCCTTTTTCAGGTCATTTTCCAGGTTGAACATGGTGTATTCCGTATCCTTATCAAAATAACCGGTGTGATCGATGAACGCCGAGATGGCCGAGCTCCTGGCCCGCTTTCCTGCCTGGGCCAGCCTCTTCTCGATGGTCCCCGTCAGCAGTGCACGGCTCAGCGGACCGAACTCATAGGCTCCGCCGCAGTCCGCAATGGCCTTGTACAGCCGCTTTCTCTTATCCGCCGCCTCCGCCGTGAAGATCAGAAGCGTGGTTTCCGGCAGGTTCTTCACATAGTCAGCCAGCGCCTTTTCTTCGTCCTCGCCGATATTTTTGGACTTGGCTCCCGTCAGAGGCCCAAAGTCGCTGATGAGTACCACCCGCTTTTCCGACAGCATAGGCAGAGTCTCACAGCTGCTCTGAATGTCCTGCCATGTGACCTCCGCACCGTTCATTTTGGAGTACTCCAACGCGGCAGTGGCGGGATTGATGTATTTCTTTACGATGGCACCGATGGCCCAGTCGATGAGGTACTGCTCCCGACCGAAGAAAGCCATGGCTCCCTTCAGCGTTCCTGCCTTCAGCTGCTTCTGGATGGTCTGAAAGGCGTGTTCTTCGTTTTTCATTGCTTTTGATCCAGGTCGATATGCCATTGTACTTCTCCGTTTCCGTTGATGACTTCCGCCCGCCCTCTGGCGATCCTTCTGACGATCAGGGCGCCGTGACGGTCGGTCCTTCCTATCATTATACCGTTTTTTTGCAACAATTCAATGACCCGTTCCGAAGGGTGTCCAAAATTATTCTTCCCCACCGAAATCACCGCGGCCTGAGGTGACACGGTTCTCAGGAATTCCTCCGATGTGGAGGAAGCGCTGCCGTGATGTCCTATCTTGATGATGTGGGCCGAAGGCTGTTCCGTTCCGTTCTGAAGCAGCTTCGCCTCCCCTTCCATGCCCAGATCCCCGGTGATCAGAATGTCCAGCCCCAGATAGTGGACCAGAAAGACGAGGCAGGAATCGTTTTCGTCGCTTTCATCGGCAAGCATCGCCCGATACTCTTCTTCGCTTCCACCGGGCGGGGCCAGCACATCGATGTAGATTCCCGGCTCGATCCGGATCCGCTGTCCGGCGCTCAGATACGTTACTCCCCCGAACTGCCGGAAGCTGTCCCTTTCACCGTACCGGTTGGCCTCATAGATACCCAGTTCCTTCACCGGCATTGTTTCCGCCAGCTCCGCCAGACCCTGAAAGTGATCCGCGTGGAGGTGGGTGGCCAGAGCCAGATCCACGGACCGGACACCGCAGTGAAGCAGATACGGAAGCAGCGTCTCCTTCCCTACATTTTTATAGACGCCTCCGCCGCCGTCGATCAGAATGTTCTTTCCGCCGGGAGTCCTCAAGTGAAAGCAGTCTCCCTGTCCCACGTCCAGAAATACCACCGACCCGCCGGGATAGGTAAATAGCCCCGGTGACGGAACGAGACCGGCCCCATAGGGCAGGATGCTGCAGGCGGCCACCATGGCAATCAGCCAGACGGCCGCAGTGATGCGCTTCCCTCTGCGCAGCAGCAGGACGAAGGGTTCGGAGCACCAGGCAAACAGCCCTGCGTAGTACAGCGCCAGTGCGCCCGGCGGAAGTCCCGCTGCCGGAAAGGTTCCGGGAAGCCGCGCCGTGATCTCTCCCAGATTCATCAGCCCGGCCATGAAGCTTCCCGACAGTCGAGCCAGGAAGCGGGCCACCGGAGAAAACACGGGAAGCCATCCGCTGGCCAAAGTCAACAGAGCCGAAACCATGCCCATGGGAATCAGCAGTCCTGCGGCGGCGATGGCCAGAGGGTTGACAGCGAATCCCCACAGAGAGATCCAGTGAAAGCGCCGCGTACAGATGGGGCCCATCACCAGGGGGATGGCCAGGATCGGACTTCCCTTTTCCGCCGCCCAGCGCAGGACGCGGCTTCTCTTTCGGTCCGCCAGCACTTCCAGCTCGTAGCTGATCCGCGGCAGAACACAGGCCAGTCCGAAGGCCGCCAACAGCGACAGCTGAAATCCGCCGTTCATCACCTGGCAGGGCTGGCGGATCAGGATCATCATTCCGGCCAGGGAAGCCGAGGTTGCCATGTCGTAGGGCCGCTGCATCGTCTTTCCCAGACCGTGGATGACGATCATCAATGCTGCGCGACTGGCCGAAGGGCTGAATCCTGCGAAGGCAGCATAGGCCATGGCTGCCGCAGAGCAGAGAAGCTGTACTGCGGGCGACGTCTTTCTGTCGCCCAGAAGCTTCTGCACTATGCCGTATACTACGCCCACGTGGAGGCCGGAAACCGCCAGAAGATGACCCAGCCCGATGCGTCGAAAGGCATCCAGCGTCTCGTCCTCCATCATCTCCGTGGAGCCGAACAGAAGGCTCATGAGGCCGCCGCAGCAGCGGTCTCCCATGAGGAGTTTCCAGCGCTGTTCCAGCGTCCAGCGCAGCTGTACCGACGGATCAATCCCATCGCTCAGGACGATGATCCCCTCCCGTTCCACTTCCATGACCGCCTGCACCCCCATGCTCCGCAGGTATTGGCGCTGGTCGAAGCCACCGGGATTGCGAGGCGTGTCCGGCAACCTGACGGTCCCGGTAAGCTGCAGCTTCCGACCCTCCCACGGTTCCTGCGGTTCTTCCTCTCCCAGATCCACGAATACCCAGATCCGGCGTCGAAAACCACCGCCTTCGGGCCGGACCAGGAGACTTCGTCCGTGTTCCTGCCGGGATTCCCGAACAACGGCGGCCCGCAGAACGGCCTGTTCTCCCGCCCGTTCCACCAGAGGTTCCGGGCGGCTCAGCTCCGCGCCCATGACCGACATTCCTCCCGACAGGGCGGCGACTCCCAGGGTGAAAGCAATCAAACGCTGCCGGTCCACCGCCCAAAGCAGCGCTGCCGCACCACCCGCCGCAAGAAGCGTTACGACAATGGTGAAAACCGGTCGTGACCAACCATACCAAACCAATAGACAGCCAAAGGAAAACCACAAAAACAAACTCACCAGCGGACGACGCATCCCCTTCCCCCTTTCGTAACTTTTTCTGCAGGTTCTTACGTGCAGAGCTTCGTACAGGTTTCAATCGATCACGCTTTCCATTATATGGTATCATTCCTTTTTGTGGTTGTCAAATTTATTTTAAAAATCAATATTTTTACATTTTATTCTGTCGATTCTTTCCCAGTTTCCTTACCCGCTTGGTACACTGTCGTTTTCCACTTCGCCTCGTTCTTTGTCTCACTCCCCGTTTTCGGCGCATAAAGTTCCGGGATTTGTTAAAACTACGATCACAGACTGCGCGATCACAGGCCGTAAAAAAACGGAGCCCTTTCGGGCTCCGCCGGATGCGGTTATTTTTCCGACTGGGCGGGAATGCTCCTGTGACCCAGACCGATGACTACCTCGTTTAAGTGAAGCAGGCCGATGCTCATAAAGACGCAGACCGTCAAATGCTCCTGATAGCGGCAGACGGCGATCTTGCCGCCGCCGTTGAGACCCATGGCCTTGGAAGCGATCTGGCTCACCGCTTCTCTGGCAGCGCCTGCGATGGCACCGTCGTCCAGATGACATTCCCCCCGGCTCAAGCCGCTCTTGCGCGACGCGATGATTGCCCGCTCGATCATCAGATGCACGGAATTGATGATATCTCCGCCCACATCCACGGCCACCGCCTGAATTCCCTTTTCTCTCAGTCGACCGATCAACCGTTCTTCTTCCGCCCGGGAAGAGGTAATGGCAACGCGGATCGCAGCCTTTGCAACATCTGTGCTATCGTACATATTCGCTTCCCCCTTTACATGACTTTCAGCGTATGTTTTCATTATATCCCATTCTCATAGAAAATTCAAATCATATCCTTCCCGTTCCTTACAAACCCATTAAAATCTTGTGCTTCGGGAACTTTTTCCAATCTTCTCCTGTCAAAAAAACAGAAGATGTGATATAATGGTTCAATACGAGTGCAAAGCGGACCATTCCGCTGTACCATCGGTCAAAAGGAGGGAATTTTTTTGAGGGATCATTCCGATAAATCACAGAGAGAGCATGAAAAAGAAATCGACGATTTCTTAAATCAGTTCAACCGACCGGACGATGTGGAAGATAGCTTTAACGAGATTACCGACCGCTTCGGAAAGAGCTTCGGCACCGGTGAACTTCCCAAAAAAGATATTTTAAACGGGGATTCTTCCCCGAGGCCGGCCAAGCCCCAAGAGGGCAACGATACCGGCGAAACAGCTCAGGAGACGGTTTCCACAAACCGGGTGGAACGGCTCCGTTCCCGAAAAGCCAAGGGCGAAGAAAGCGCCAGTCTGACCCAGAAGATCTCGTACTTCTTCCTCAGCCTCTGGACTTCGATCACCGGCTTTTTCACGTCCGGTCAAAAAAGAGAAGAACAATCTTCAGGAGAATCTATGGCACGTTCCGACAAGAAAAAGAGAAAGAAAAAATACAGAATTAACTTCAAGCGCCTGTTTTTGTGCTTCCTCGTTCTCGTTCTTCTCGTCTGCGCCGCCGCAGGCGTCTACGTAGTTTCCATCATCAGCGATACGCCTGAGATCGATACCAGCGATATCTACAGCCTGCTGTCGGAAAACTCCGTACTGTACGACGTCAACGGCAACGTCATCGAGAACATCACCAAACCGGGAACATCCGAGATCCGGACCAACATTTCCTACTCCGATCTCCCCAAAAATCTGGTGGACGCCTTCGTCGCCATCGAGGACAAGACGTTCTGGACACATAACGGCTTCAACTTCATCCGCATCTTCGGCGCCATCTGGGAAAGCGTCCGGACCGGCGACCCCATCGGCGGTACCTCTACCCTGACCCAGCAGCTGGC
>JAGATO010000067.1 GCA_017621195.1 Bacillota bacterium
ACCATCGCCAACTTCCAGACGCTGTTCAATCTGGTGACGGCGATCGTTCTGATTCCCTTTACCGGAGTCATGGTGAAGATCGCCTGCATGTTCGTCAAGGACGACGAAGTGGAGGAGGACAAGTACCCCGAGCTGGCTTCTCTGGACAAGAAGCTGATGATCTCCCCGGCGGTGGCTTTGGCCGAGACCAAGAAGGCCATCACCGCTATGGCCAAGGCGGCCCGGGACAACGTGGGCATCAGCCTGGAGCAGTTCCGGGAGTACGACTCCAAAAAGACGGAATACATCAACCGCTACGAGGAGCGGCTGGATCAGTTCGCCGACAATGCGGACAACTATCTGATCGAGCTGTCCCGCAGCATTGAGACGGAGCGCGGAAATCGCGAAGTCAACATGCTGATGCAGTGCGTTCCCAGCGTGGAGCGCATCGGAGATTACGCCACCAATTTCGATGAAATGGCCAAGAAGATGGCCGATTCCGGCATGCATTTCTCCGAAAGCGCCCAGAAGGAAATGGATATCCTGGGCGATGCCATCCTGGAAATCCTGCGCCTGACGGTGGAGGCTCTGGAAAATGACAGCGAATCCACTGCCCGCCGCATCGAGCCTCTGGAAGAAGTCATCGACGATATGGTGCTTCTGCTGAAGAACCGCCATACGGCCCGACTGCGTCAGGGAACGTGTTCCATCGAGTCCGGTCTGGTGTTCATCGAAGCCCTGACCAATCTGGAACGTGCTGCGGACCAGTGCTCCAGTGTGGCCATGCTCATTCTGGGAAAGAACAACGAGGCGATCATGAAGAATCACCACGCCTATCTGGCGGAGCTTCACGCTTCCGAAGACCAGTCCTATCTGGCGGAGCAGAGAAACCGCAGAGAGCAGTACCTGATTCCGATGGAAAATATGGAAATATAGCGAAAAGATATCGATGCCGAAGGCGGCTGTCAGGGAGCGGAAGACCGTACTGTCCTGCAGCGCTTCGGCATCGCTCTGCAGAGAAAGGCTCACAGGACTTCGGAAATGGAGTCGGGAAAGCGTCCTTCAGGAAATTGAATTAAATTTTTTCACAAATTTTTTAAATTGTTGTTGCATTAGACGAAATCCTGTAGTATAATTATCCATGTTGCCGGGGTATGGCGCAGTTTGGTAGCGCGTTTGCATGGGGTGCAAAAGGCCATGAGTTCGAATCTCATTACTCCGACCAGAAAAACCGTCGTTGTCACGACGGTTTTTTACTGTCCATTTTTCCTGTTCAAAAAAGGAAAATAAATTGAAATGGACACGAAAAAAATATATAATAGTGTAACAGGGTATACTACGAAAAAACATTGATGTAAAGGAGAAGAACATTGGGATTTTCGAATGAAGTAGGAATTGACTTAGGAACTGCAAATGTGCTGGTTTATATAAAGGGAAAGGGCGTCGTTCTGAACGAGCCTTCCGTCGTGGCCATCAACCGCGATACCAACGAAATTTTAGAAGTGGGCGAAGAAGCCCGTAAGATGCTGGGAAGAACCCCCAACAACATCGTCGCTGTTCGTCCGCTGAAGGACGGCGTCATTTCGGATTACGACATCACGGAACGGATGCTGAAGCACTTCATCCGCAAGAGCTGCGGACAGGGCCGCTTCTTTAAGCCCCGCGTCATGATCTGCGTTCCCAGCGGCGTTACGGAAGTGGAAAAGCGCGCCGTGCGCGAAGCGGCGACGGAGGCGGGCGGAAAGTCCGTCTTCCTGATGGAAGAACCGCTGGCGGCCGCCATCGGCGCCGGTCTTGACGTGGCAAAGCCGGAGGGCGTCATGGTCATCGATATCGGCGGCGGAACCACCGACATTGCGGTGATCTCCCTGGGCGGCATCGTCACCAGCGAATCCGTCAAGGTGGCCGGCGACAAGTTCGACGAAGCCATCGTCAAGTATATGAGAAAAGAGCACAAGCTGTACATCGGTGAGCGTACGGCGGAAGAGATGAAGATGACCATCGGTACGGCCTTCCCCCGGGAGGAGATCGTCACCCAGGAGTGCCGCGGTCGCGATTTGGTCACCGGTCTTCCCAAGTCCATCGAGATCACTTCCACGGAGATGATGGAAGCGCTGTCCGAGCCGCTGCAGACCATCTGCGAAGCGGTTCACAACGTATTGGAGCGGACACCTCCGGAACTGGCTGCGGACATTTCCAACACCGGCATTTACATCACCGGCGGCGGTGCGCTGATGTACGGCATCGATAAGCGCATCGAGGAGCGGACCGGGATCAAGGTGATCATCGCCGACGATCCGGCATCCTGCGTTGCCGTCGGCACGGGAAAGGCTCTGGACAATCTGGATAAGTTGAGCTCCACTCAACTGAACAAGAAGAATCAGCTGTTTTAATCACGGAAGAGAAAAAGCCACAGTTTCCGCACGGGGAAGTGCCGGGGACTGGGGCTTTTTTAGAAAGAGAGGATAGTTTGGCAAAGTTAGAACTGATCGCCACATCCACCTTCGGGCTGGAAGCTGTGGTCAAGCGGGAAGTGGAGGCGCTGGGATATCCGATCCTCCAGTCGGAAAACGGAAAGATCTGTTATCTGGGCGACGAGCGGGCGGTGGTCCGATCCAATCTGTGGCTGCGGTGTGCCGACCGGGTGCAGATCAGGCTGGCGGAATTCGAGGCGAGGACCTTTAACGATCTGTTTGAACAGACAAAAGCCCTGCCCTGGGAGCAGTGGATCCCCGTGGACGGGCAGATCAACGTCAGCGGCAGCTCTGTCAAATCTCAGCTGCACAGCGTTCCTGCCTGCCAGGGCATGGTCAAGAAAGCCATCATCGAAAAGCTGAAGGAGACCTACGCCATCGAGGAGTTTCCCGAAACGGGACTTCCCTTCGGACTGAAGGTGACCATTCTGAAGGACAGGGTCACGCTGACGCTGGACACTACCGGCGAGGGCTTGCACAAGCGAGGCTATCGGGTTTGCCCGGTGGCAGCGCCCATCAAGGAAACGCTGGCGGCTGCCATGGTGCAGCTGTCCTTCTGGAAGCCGGGCCGCCTGTTGGTGGATCCCTTCTGCGGTTCAGGAACCATCGCCATCGAGGCGGCCATGATTGAACGAAACATCGCACCGGGGCTGACGCGGCACTTCTGGGCGGAGGACTGGGATTTCATTCCGAAGAAGCTGTGGAAAGAGGAGCGAAAAGCGGCCTATGAGGCGGTGGACTACGATAAGGAGATCCGGATTCTGGCCAGCGATATCGACCCCGAAACGGTGGAGGCGGCCCGCCGCAACGCGGAGGAAGCCGGCGTGGACGACTGCGTTACGGTGAAGTGTCAGGATGCGCGGACCATGGTTGCCACAGAGGAATACGGCGTCATCATCACCAACCCTCCCTACGGACAGCGCATCGGCGAGAAGGAGCAGCTTCCGCGGCTGTATCGGAGCCTGCGCAAATTCATGGAACACAATTCCACTTGGTCGCTGTATCTGATCACGGCGGACAAGGAGTTTGAAGGCCAGATGATGCGGCCTGCAGATCGGCGGCGGAAGCTGTACAACGGGCGGCTGGAAACCTGCCTGTATCAGTATTACGGCGCCAGACCGCCCAAGGCATAGCCGGTGCGATAAAAACTTGTTACGACCTTCTGAATGCTTGACATCGGTTTGCGAAAAACCTATAATGTAGTCGTAGAGAAGGAGGAGTGACTATGCGTTACGAAGAATATGTGAAGACAATTCTGGACGATTACGTCAACAGAGGACGGATCCTGCCCGGAGATTTTCCCGATATGGAGCTGTATATGGATCAGGCGGCCATGTTCATGAACAAAAAGCTGGCGATCTATCAGAAGAGCGACGACGAGCCGGTGATGACCAAGGCCATGATCTCCAATTATGTAAAACACGACATGCTGCCCAAGCCCAACAAGAAGAAGTATTCCAGAGACCATCTGGCCATGCTGACGCTGATCTTCTATCTGAAAGGAGTTCTGCAGGTACAGGACATTGAGAACCTGATGAAGCCGCTGATCGATAACTACAATTCGGAGTTCGAAGAGCAGTTCGATTTTCTGAAGCTGTACGGCGGAATCGAGAATCTGTACAGCGTTCAGAGGGATAAGGCGGCGGAGGAAGTCTATCAGGACATCGACCATATCAAGAAAATCCTCAGCAAGTACGAGAATGCCGATGATGATGCAACGGAGCTGTTCATGCTGATCTGTCTTCTGTCCATGCGGGCCGATGCACAGCGGTACATCGTCCAGAAGCTCATGGATGAATATTTCACTGCCAAGAAATAACCACCCCGGAAAAGAGGAGGTGAGACCGTGCGGATCACCATTAATCAACAGTGCAAAACACCGTACTTCCGTCAGATTACCAATCAGCTGAAGAACATGATTGTCAAGGGCGAGATCCCCGAGGGAACGCTGCTTCCGTCCGAGCGTGTCATGGCGGAGCTGTGTCACGTTCACCGAAATACAGTGATCAAAGCGTACCACGAATTGAAGGCGGATGGTCTCGTCACTTCCAGCCAGGGAAAGGGGTATCGAACCGCCTGTCGGCAGGATCCCGCTTTGTTCAATCCGGAACCGCTTAACTGGAACTGCCTGATACGTGAAAAGCTGCAGGACATGGATACAACCTACGATCTCCTGTTTTCGCGTTCCTGTATGGAAAACAAGATCTCCTTTGCCGGCGGACTGATCGCGCCGGACGTCTATTCGGACGATGTGTTAGAGTCGCTTCAACAGATGCTGGAGCAGCAGAAGAACACCGAACCCTGGCCTGCGGATCTCTATCACTATATCCATCATCAGGGGACGGAGGAACTGAGGACACAGCTGGCCATGTTCTACAAGGGAAAAGGGATCAACGTCAGCGCCCGGCAGATTCAGGTGGTTTCCGATGTCAACCAGGCCATCGCCTTTCTCGGGGAAATGCTGTTGGCTCGGGAGGATTCTGTGCTGGTGGAAGAGCCCATGTCGCCGGACCTGTACCGCACGCTTCAGCTGAAGGACGTGAAGGTGATCCCCGTTCCTACCGACGGAGAAGGGATCGTAACGGAATCGGTGGAAGGGCTGATCCAGAAGCACCGGCCCAAGCTGATCTTCGTCAATTCCAGCTATCACGATCCCAGCGGCGTCATCACTCCGCTGGAGCGGCGTCAAAAGCTTTTGAGTCTGAGCTATCGCTACGGCCTTCCCATCGTGGAGATCGATTCCCTGTCGGAGCTGTATCTAGATGAACAGCAGGTACCGTCCTATGCGGCTCTGGATCGGGGCCAATCGGTGATTTATCTGTATTCCTTTTCCATGACGTTTACGCCCGGTGTGCGCGTGGCCTGCGTTGTGGCACCTCGCCCGGTGATCGAAAACATGGGGAAGATCGTGGCCATGCGGCTGATCTGCTTTGACACTCTATCTCAGATGCTTTTGTACCATTGCTTGAAGAACGGAATCTATCAGCGAAAGCTGGAACAGATGCGAAGCGACTACCGGAAGAAGAGGGATCTGATGTACGAGCTTTTGCAGCCGCTGTTCGACATGGGAGCAAAGTGTGAGCTGCCCCGGGGAGGCGTGTATCTCTGGCTGCGCCTGCCAGATGACACGGTCCGGGTGGAAGCACTGCGGCGTTGTGCGGAGAAAAAGGGAGTTATGTTCGTTCCCGGCTTTTTGTTCTTTCCCTTCGGAACCGGCGGAGAACAGTACATCCGTCTGAATTATTCCTTCCCTTCGGAAGAGCAGATACGTCAGGGAATTCCCCTGTTGATTGATGCCGTTCACGAAGCGGAAGAGGAATCGTAACTGGTACACGAAAAAAATTCAAAACTGGTACTTTTCATTTTTGCAATATGGTGTATTATAAAAATATGAAATGATTCGTATAAAAAATTTCAATTAGCATTTATCGTACCCGCAAATATATACTCTCACCTATTACGTAAAAAGATCAATTCCATGAATTGATCTTTTTACATTTTTGAAATATTTTCGTGTCGGTTTGAAAGGCCTTGAGAAGTTTCTTGATTGGAAATGTCTTTATGCCAAAAGCTCCTTGACCAGGTCGAAAAAGGCCTGCATGGGAGCGGTGATGTGCTTGTCGCGATGGTGGAACAGCTGGATGCAGTCGGAAAACTCCAGACCGGGAACGTTCAAAACGCCGATCCTTCCGTCTTTGAGAGCGCTCTGGAACGTGTACTCCGGAAGGTAGGAAAGGCCCAGTCCACGGGAGACCAGATCCACGATGATCTGCGGATTGGTCAGCGTCATGATGGGATCGACCTTCTGACCATGGTTCAGGAGCCACTGATCGAAGTAATCGCGATAGCTGTGACGAAGTTCTGTCAGGATGAAATCCTCATTAGCCAGTTCCTGAGGAGAAAACCGATGATTCGGAGAGAAGCGTCCCGCTGCAGCGATCAGCTTCAGCGGTGACCAGGACTCGAAGACCGACAGAAATTCATGAGATGCCATGGGCTGGGCCACCGTGAATACGACGTCCACCTGGTTCTGACGGGGAGCGGTGGTGATCTCCGTGCCGATAAGGATGTGCATCTCCACGCGGATTCGCGGATAGCGCTGATGGAGCTGGCAGAGCAGGCGGGGAAACAGCGTGGTTGCCAGAGAATCCACCGTGCCGATGCGCAGGAGACCTTCCGGTTCGGAGCTGCTCTGGCCCAGGGCGGAAGCCTGTTCGGCCGTATCCACGATGGTATGGGCGTAGACCAGCAGCTGACGGCCTTTATCGGTGAGAGAAACCTGTTTTCCGATGCGGTCAAACAGCTGGACCTGCAGTTCCTTTTCCAGCTGACGGATCTGTATGGTGACGGCGGACTGGGAATAGCCCAGAAGGGCTGCCGCCTGTGTAAAGCTCTGTGTTTCAGCCACCTTCAAAAAGGTGGTAAGCGTTCGTATTTCCATGGTTTTGCCTTTTAAATTACACGTAGAGATCAGATACAGAACGATGAATAAAAATAATTATTCTTATCATCGAGATTAAAAATATCAATGCCCAATATCCAATGTACCGCGAAATCAAATGTAAGTCAACGGGCAATGGGGAAAAATACGGAAATTTGCAGATTGTTTAGGGAGCTCCGGCCGATAGGAATTCCGATTCGTGATGGGAATGATCTTCGCGTTTTTTTCATAACCCGGAATCGTTGCGTTTGTATGCAATCCATGGTATACTATTTGTAATTGGACAACGCGAGGCTGCGCCCCGGGTGAGAGGTTCGCTGTTTGTCGTATGATATGGAAGATCGATGAAACATCGATGTGAATGGAGGACAATTATGGATTTACTGTTTTACAACGGTGTCATCCACACCATGGATGACGAAGAACGCGTGGTAGAAGCTGTCGGCGTAACCGATGGAAAGATCAGCTTTGTAGGCTCCAACGAAGAAGCAGCCAAGCTGGATGCCGCCGAAAAGATCGACCTGGGCGGAAAGCTGATGCTGCCCGGCTTCATTGAAGGCCACATGCATCTGTGCAGCTATGCGTTCACCAACCACAACGTGATGCTGTTCGACTGCAAGTCCGTGGAAGAATGTCTGGAAGCTGCCAAGAAGTTCCGCGCAGACCATCCCGATGCCAAGTGGCTGTATTGCCGCGGCTGGAACGAAGACAACTTCACCGAAAAGAGATATCCCACCCGAGAAGAGCTGGATGCGATCTGCCCCGATATTCCCATCCTGATGACCCGCGTTTGCGGTCACGTAGGTATCGTCAACACTCTGGCGTTTGACAAGGTTGCCGCTCTGGAAGAAGCCAAGCCCCTGGGCGAACAGATGGATCGCGACGGCGGAAGACTGTACGAGGACGCTACCCAGCTGTACTATCACATCCTGGAAAAGCCCTCTCAGGAATACGTTGAAAACCTGATGAAGTTCGGTATGAAGAAGCTGAACGAGTGCGGTATCACCATGTGCCAGCCCGACGACTTCTCCGCGATCCCCGGCGCTGACTGGAGACTGATCGTAGCTGCGTACAAGTCTCTGGAAGCCAAGGGCGAAATGACGGCCCGCATCTACGAACAGAGCCTGTTCATGAGATACAATGAATACGAAGAGTTCCTGGCCGAAGGATATCGCACCGGTCAGGGCGGTGAATTCTTCACCATCGGACCTCTGAAGCTGCTGCAGGACGGTTCTCTGGGCGCCAAGACCGCTGCGCTGACCGAGCCCTACGTCGGAACCACCGACAGCTACGGTATCGTTACGATCCCGCAGGCAGATCTGGACAGATACGTGATGACCGCGCAGAAGAACGGCATGTCCGTTGCCGTACACTGCATCGGTGATAAGGCCATGGAAATGGTTCTGGATGCCATCGAAAAGGCACAGGCTGCGTATCCCAATGACGATATCCGTCACGGCATCGTTCACGTACAGATCACCACGAAGAAGATCCTGGAAAGAATGGCTAAGATGAAGGTCATCGCTTACATCCAGCCCGTATTCATAGGCTACGACATGGACATCGTAGAAGACAGAATCGGACCGGAAAGAACCAAGGAGACCTACGCATGGAAGACCATGGATGACTTGGGAATTCTGACTGTAGGCGGTTCCGACGCTCCCATCGAGAGCTTCGACATTCTGGAGAACATCTACTTTGCCGTTACCCGTGAAAAGCTGAAGGGCGGTCCCGAAGGCGGCTGGCTGCCGGATCAGAAGGTCAGCGTAAACGATGCTGTCAAGATGTTTACGACTCACGGCGCCAAGGCACGGTTCGGCGAACACGAATACGGCCAGATCACCGAAGGCTACAAGGCCGACCTGGTAGTTCTGTCCGACAACATCTACGAGATCGAGCCTCACAAGATCAAGGACGTGAAGGCTGTTCGCACTGTCGTAGGTGGAAAGACCGTTTACGAAGCGTAAGACGCGTTAGTTGCATGGAATGATAGAGGACCGCGCAGAGATTGGCTCTGCGCGGTCGCCGTTTTTTGAGATTGCGCATGGATGAAGTCGCCGCTTTGTGATACACTGGTAGTAGAATAGAACGGAGATGTCGTGCTGTTAGAGACATAGTAAGGAGACGTGTTATGCAGAGCAATGTGGCTGCCGAAATGATTTTGAGTGCATTGAACACCCACTACTGCGAATCTATCTTCATCACCGATGGGGACGGGGTGATCATCTTTGTCAATGAGCTGGGAGCACAGCGATTAGGTGTGGCCAGAGAAAAACTCATGTACAAGAATGTCAGGGATCTGGTCGAGGAGGGCGTCTACGGGCGTTCCACCACGCTGATGGCCATCGAGACGAAGGAGGAGTGCATTGCCAGGCTAAATCCCGACGATCGAGAGTCTACCGTATCCCACAGCGTACCGCTGTTGGACGAGAATGGAGAAGTGGTCATGGTGGTGACCAACAACATGAGTCTGGAACACAGCAGGGAATGGGAGTCCATCCTGAAGAATGAACGGCAGATTGCGGAGCGTCTCCGCCGTGAGCTGGACAACCTGAAGCTGCAGTCCGACGAAAGGGATATCGTCATCGAGAGCCCGGAGATGCGGCGGATCTACGACACCATCGAGGTCATCGCTCCTACGGACAGCAATATCATCATTTTAGGCGAGAGCGGAACGGGAAAGGATGTGATGGCCCGCTACATCCACGAGCGATCTAATCGCGCGGAAAAACCCTTCATCAGTATCAACTGTTCGGCGATTCCCGACACGCTGTTGGAGTCGGAGCTGTTTGGCTACGAGGGCGGCGCCTTTTCCGGAGCCCTGACCAAGGGAAAGATCGGTCTCTTCGAAGCGGCTTCCGGCGGAACGATCTTCCTTGACGAGATCGGAGATATGCCGTTGGCACTGCAGGCCAAGCTGCTGCGCACGCTGGAAAATCACGAGATTCGCAGGGTGGGCGGCGTGGCCATCATCCCCATCGACGTCCGGGTGATCTGCGCCACCAACGCGGATCTGAACGCCATGATTCAAGCCAAAGAATTCCGGGAGGACCTGTATTACCGGCTGAGCGTGTTCACGCTGCACCTGCCGCCGCTGCGGGAACGAAAGGAGGACATCCTTCCTCTGGCGGAGGGCTTTCTGCGGAGGCTGAACGAAAAGTACAACACCAACAAGTACTTTTCAAAGGTGACGGTGCAGACTATGAAAGACCACCTGTGGCCGGGAAATATCCGGGAGCTGCGAAACGTGGTAGAGCGGATCTTCGTGGTCAGTGAAGGAGACGAGCTGGATTTTTCGCCGAAGCCCACGGCGGAGATCCCGCAGGAGCAGGGAGAGGTGTTCCAGAATAAAATCGATATCGGACGGTACGATACGCTGAAGGACTTTGTGGAGGCGGCGGAAGAACTCTACATTCAGGCTGTCCTGGAAGAGTGCGGCGGCTCCATGTCCCAGGCGGCTCAACGGCTGGGCATTCACAGATCGGCTCTGTATCGGAAGTTACATAAGAAGTAATGATATATATGTTGCATTTTTGCGACATATATGTTGCGGAATTGCGACATGATGCATTTCTGCAACAATTCTATATTGCCATAGAAAAAGCGGATCAAAAATGAAAAAATCGTGGAATTTCAACGGATTCCGCGATTTTTTTTGTTTTTGCAGTTTTGGCACGGTATTTGCGATATAAAATAGTGGTTCATCCAAATAGCATGTGACAAAAATAGATTGATCTTACGACGAAAGGAAGGATTGCAATGGCAAAGGTAGAAAAGGTATTGATCGCCGGAGGCGGACTGATGGGTAAGAACATCGCCTTCGTAGTATCTTCTGTCAAGGAATTCGATATCACTGTTTACGATATCAACGATGTAGACGTTCCCGCCGGAATTCGCGTTTCCACCCAGCAGCTGGTGGACAAGGGCATCGTAACTCCGGAAGAACTGGAAGAACGGTTGTCCAGAATTCATTTCACAAAGGATCTGGATTCGGACAGAGTCAAGAATGCCGATCTGGTCATCGAAGCCGTTTTCGAAAATATGGATCTGAAGAGAGAGACATTTGCAAAGCTGGAAGCAAGATGCCGCAAGGACTGCATCTTCTGCACCAACTCCTCCGTTATGAGTCCCTCTGAAATTTCCAGAGACCTGCAGTACAGAAACAGATTCGTAGGCACTCACTTCTGGAACCCCGGTCATCTGATTCCGCTGGTAGAAGTCGTTCGCACCGACGCTACCGATGACGATACGGCTAATACTGTGATGGAATTCATGGCAAGAATCGGCAAGAAGCCAGCTCTGTGCAACAAGGACGTTCCCGGATTCATCGCCAACCGTCTGCAGCATGCGCTGTGGAGAGAAGCCATCTCCATCGTAGAAAACGGAATTGCCGACGCCGCGACCGTGGACATGGCCATCAAGAATTCCTTCGGTCTGAGACTGCCGCAGCTGGCTCCTCTGGAAAATTCCGATATGGTAGGAACCCAGCTGACATATAACATCCACAATTACGTTCTGAACTACATCGAAGATTCTCACAAGCCGTCTCCCGTTCTGGACAAGATGCTGGCCGAAGGTAAGATGGGCTTCAAGTCCGGCGAGGGCTTCTACAAGTGGAATGACGAGAAGATTGCCAAGTGCAATGCGGATCTGAACACGTATCTGATTAAAATGCTGTATAACAAATAAATTTACGAGGTGATAACAATGAGCGATCTGAAGAACAAGAGAATCATTACCGTAGCTACCACAGGTGCATGGCCTAAGAAGGAAAACAACCCCAACGTGCCCATGACTCCTGCGGAAATTTCTGAAGATATCTACGATTGCTGGCTGGCAGGTGCCGCCGTTGCTCACATCCACATGAGAGACGACGAAGGAAACGGCACCATGGACCACAACAAGTTCAGAGAAACCGTAGAACTGCTGAAGAAGAATCATCCCGACTGCGATATCATCATCAACATGACCACCTCCGGTGACATCTATGCCACCGATGAGACCAGAGTACAGCACGTCAAGGAACTGAAGCCGGAAATGGCTTCCTACGACTGCGGCTCCATGAACTGGCTGAACAAGGCTCTGTTCATCAACAGCCCTGACTTCCTGGAAATGTGCGGTAAGCTGTTCCAGGAAACCGGAACCAAGCCGGAAATCGAAGCTTTCGACCCCGGTATGATCGCCAACGCAGCCTACTATCTGAAGAAGGGTATCCTGAAGGCTCCTCTTCACTTCCAGTTCTGCATGGGTTGCGCCAACGGTATCCCCGGCTCCGTTAAGAACCTGGTATTCATGAAGGAAACCATGGATCAGCTGTGCCCCGGTTCTACCTGGTCCACCTTCGGCGTAGGCCACTCCGCTATGGAAATCATGTATGCAGCTATCGCTATGGGCGGCCACATTCGTGTCGGCATGGAAGACAACGTAATGTACGCCAAGGGTCAGCTGGCAGAGTCCAACCGTCAGTTCGTTGAAAGAGCAAAGAGAGTCATCGAGGAATTCGGACTCCAGGCTGCAACTCCTGACGAAGCGAGACAGATTCTGGGCCTGAAATAATGACTGTCTGGTTAGGGATTTGGGGAAGAGATAGGAATTATTCGCTAATGGTATAATGAATCAACAACGTGGAAAGGAGACTAATTATGCCTGCTGAAAAAGCAAAGAGCAAGGGCACTCCGTTATGGAGACTGTCGAAAAAGTTCCAGTATGCTGCTGACAAAATCATTCCGGACTCTTTAGTATTCTGTTTGATTTTGACCTTCGTCGTATTCTTACTGGCGCTGGTACTGACCAAAACCAATCCGTTAGATCTGTGCACCTACTGGTTCAATGGCCTGTGGACACAGAACAGCTTCGCCTTCCAGATGGGTATTATGACCGTAACCTGCGCTACCTGCGCTAAGGCACCTCAGGTTAAGAGAGTCATGAACCGCCTGGCAAGCAAGGCTCACACTCCGGCAGTTGCCATGGTTATGCTGGTTATCTTCGGTATGGTTACCAGCTTCATCAACTGGGCATTCTGCACCGTAGTAGGAGCTCTGTTCGCAATGTACCTGGCAAAGAACGTTAAGGGAATGCACTTCCCCCTGATGCTGGCTGTTATCTATACCTGCATGGTATTCGGTCAGTGCATGGGCCCCACCGCATCCGTATATGCGCTGCTGGCCACCGAAGGTCACTTCATGGTTGACCAGCTGGGCGTTCTGTCTCAGGATATTACCGTTTACAATCCGCACAACATGATCATCTGGTTCACATTCGCAATCATCCTGGTGATCATCGCTATCACTACGAAGCCGCCTCAGCACGAAGTTGTTGAACTGAAAACCGCACTGGACGATGCGGATCCCAATTACGATGTAGAATCCAGAGACACTCTGGCAGACAAGATGAACGGTGGAAAGATCTTCATGTACATCATCGGTCTGGCTGGCGTCATCGTAATCGCAAGAGAATTCCTGACCAAGGGTTTTATGGGTGCCCTGTCCATGAATCTGATCATCTTCCTGTTCATCGTTGCAAACTGCTTCCTGTATAAGACTCCCAGAGCCTTCATCGAAGCGTACAAGGACAACATGAAGCTGGCTTGCGAAATCATCGTACAGTTCCCGTTCTACGGCGGTATCATGGGTATCATGCAGAGTTCCGGACTGGCTCAGGTTATCATTTCTGGTATCGTGAGCATCGCATCTGCACAGACCCTGCCCGTATTCTCCTTCCTGTCTGCATGTGCAGTTAACCTGTTCATCCCCTCTCAGGGTGGACAGTGGGTTGTTCAGGGCCCGCTGCTCATTGAAGCTGCTCAGCAGTTAGGTGCAAACAATATCGACGTTATCAACGCGTTTGTATACGGTGACGAATGCACCAACCTGCTGCAGCCTCTGTATCTGATCCCCATGCTGGCTGTAGTCAACATGAAGCTGAAGGATGCCTGGGGTATGTGCGCATTCATCTGCCTGTTCTGGGTGATCATTGTAATCGGTGGTTACCTGATCGTACCCGGCTTGGTACCGATGTAAACCATGACTTGGGGAGTCGGCTTTATGTACTACCATTGCCCTGACTGTGGGACGAAATTCAAGTACGCGTTGGATCTCATGGTTGAGTTCGGCGACGACTACGGAAAGTGTCCCAAATGCGGAGCGATGGGAACCTACGAGTATGATGGCCCGAGAAGAAAGGACGATCAGGACTACGAAGAGGTAGAATAACGATTTAGAGAAATACACATTCACAACATACACATAACACAAATCTCTATTCCTAATCAGAAAACTGCCGCGCAGCCCGACGTATGTCGGGTCCGAGCGGCGGTTTTCTTTTTTGGAAAGTCTTCCCGGATTTCATTTCTATGGAGAGTGTGGTATAATGGATTACGGGTGTGCGGCAGCCGGCTCGCCGGTAGGGGAAAGGGAGAAGATATGAAGAGACTGGCGAAGAAAAACAGAATACGGCTGATTCTGTCCGCCGTCATGGTGGCTTGCGGTGCAGGAATCACAGGCGCCTGCCGGAGCAGCGAAGCGGTTGCCGACTGGTACACCGGCGGTCCGTTTCAGCTGTTTCCCAATGTGGTGGGGCGTCTGACGGGGCTGTTGCCATTTTCGCTGTACGAAGTGATGTTGTATCTTCTGGCGGCGGGGATGGTCTGGCGGATCTTCCGCGGTCTATCGGGTCTTCTGCTGAGGAGGCGCGATCAGGATTGCGGCCTGGCTTCCGAAGGCGATGAAGTCGAGGCGGCGCCGCGGCGAAAGGGCGGAATTCAGAATGCGGTTTGCGGTCTGGCCTGTTTTCTGTCGCTGGTGTTCTGCGTCGCGTCGTTCACCTGCCTTGCCAACTACGGTCGCAGCCCGCTGGCGGGTCAGATCGGGCTGGTGACGCAGCCATCTTCGGTGGAGGAGCTTCGGGAACTGTGCCAGGGACTGGCCGACGATGCGGCGGCGGTGATGGATCAGGTCCAGCGAGACCGGGAGCACCAGTTCTCCGTCGACGGGATCGACGTCCAGCAGGAGGCGCGGAAGGCCATGTACCGTCTGGGCGAGCAGTACGATGTGTTTGAGGGCTACTATCCGCTGCCAAAGCCGGTGCTGTGGTCCGAGGGTATGTCCTACATCGACCTGACGGGCATGTATTCTCCCTTTACCATCGAAGCCAACTACAACGCGGCTGCGACCGACTATCTGATCCCCTATACGATCTGCCATGAACTGGCGCATCTGCGGGGGTTCATCCGGGAGGACGAGGCCGGATTCATCGCCTGGCTTGCCTGCGATCAGTCGGACGATCCTCACCTGCAGTACAGCGGAGCGGTCAGCGCTCTGCGCTACGCTCTCAACGCCTTGTATCGCGAGGTGGATTACGAGGAGTATGCGGAATTTTACAACGCGCTGCCGCTGGAAATTCGCTGGGATTTGTGGAAGAACAGCCAGTACTGGCAGCGCCACCAGACCTTTACGTACCAGGTAGGGACGAAGGTCAACGACGTCTATCTGAAGGTCAATTCTCAGGAGGGCGGCGTCAAGAGCTACGGTCGCATGGTGGACCTTCTCCTGGCCTACCGCAGGGCCGGAGCGGAGCTGACGTAACGATGGGAAAGCGCGGCGCAGCGCAAACGGAAAGGGGATACGATGGAACTGAAGATCATCGCGAGAATTCACAGCGATTTTCCGACCAAGTTCGGAATACCGCGGCAGAGCGGACTGGTCAAAGGACTGCGGGCAACCGTGGTCTTTGAGCCGGAGTATCGCATCGCGGAAGCTGTCCGCGGGCTGGAGGATTTTTCTCACATCTGGTTGGTGTGGCAGTTCTCCCAGGCGGTTCGCCAGGATTGGTCGCCCACGGTCCGTCCGCCCCGGCTGGGCGGGAACAAGCGCATGGGCGTGTTTGCCACACGATCGCCCTTCCGGCCCAACGCCATCGGTCTTTCCTCGGTGGAGCTGGAAAGCATCGAGTACACGAAGGATCTGGGGCCGGTGCTCCACGTCAGCGGAGCGGATCTGATGGACGGGACGCCGATTTACGACATTAAGCCGTATCTTCCCTATGCTGACAGCCATCCAGAAGCCCGGGGCGGTTTTGCTCAGGCGGTGGAACGAAGGGAACTGGCGGTGGATTTTCCGACGGAGCTGCTGGAACAGGTGGCGGAAGATCGCCGGGAAGGGTTGGTGGAGCTGTTAAAACAGGATCCCCGCCCGGCCTATCAGAAAGATCCGCAACGGGTTTACGGATTTCCCTTTGGCGGGCTGGAGATCAAGTTTACAGTGGATGACGAGTCCATGCGGGTGACGGTCCGCTCCATAGAGCGGATTGAGACTATAATACAGTGACGCCGTCGATCAGATCGGCTTCGAAGCCCAGACGATGGAACGGCGTGTTGATGCCGGGGAGACCGCCGGTGTGGAGGAAGATCACGGTTTCGCCCTGACGGATCTTTCCTTTCTTGATCATCTGTACCATGCCGTAGAAGGTTTTTCCTGTATAGCAGGGGTCCAGGATGATGGCTTCCTTTCTGGCCACGTGGCAGACCATGTCGCGGACTTCCCTGACCGGGTTGTTGTAAGCGCCCCAGGTGTATTCCTGAGTGACGTCGAAGTCAGAAGGCGTTACGGTCATGGTCAGGTCATCGCCGTAGAATTCCTTGACGCGGTTGTAGTACTTCATGACGTGTTCCTGAGGATCGTCGCTCCAGGGAGAGATGCAGACGCCGGTCAGAGACAGGGGCGAACCTTCGTTTTTCAGCCCGCAGAACAGGCCCAGGTACGTTCCCATGCTTCCGACGGTGGTGACGACGCGAGCGTCCTTCAGGTCCATTTCTTCGGCCTGATGGGTCAGCTCCATGGCGCATTCGTAATAGCCAAGGATTCCCAACTCGTTGGAGCCGCCTACGGGGATGTAATAGACCTTTTCGCCCTGAGCTTCATATTTTTTCGTCATCCGCTCCACCAGGGCAGCCAGCTGCTGACTTTCGGGAACGCCTTCTTTCGGGGCTTCCAGAATCACGTCGGCGCCCATGATGCGATCCAGCAGGATGTTGGCCGATACTTCGTTGGGGTAGCGGTCCACGCAACAGATGGCACATCTGAGACCGTACTTGGCGGCAACGGCAGCCGTCAGACGTCCGTGATTTGTCTGAGCGCCGCCCACGGTCAGAAGCATGGTTGCGCCCTTCTGCTGAGCATCGTACAGGAAGTACTGAAGCTTCCGGAGCTTGTTGCCGCCGACGCCAAGGTTGGTCAGATCGTCGCGCTTGATGTACAAGCGGATTCCCAGCTCTTCGGACAGGGTAGGAAGATATTCGATGGGAGTGGGAAGGTGGAGAAAATCCACTTTTTCGTGATGTAACAGCATAATAACCTCCTCGGATATGATAACATTTTGATCGGATAAGTTCAGTATACTCTGAACCGGCCGGAAGGGCAATAGAAAAGGTATGCAATAATTACCAAAATTTAACTATTTTGTCGAAAAAACTCGTAAAAATCGGGTTGCTACATAATAGATAGGACGGTACAATAGAGGTAGAATAAAAGTGCAAGGGGGACGCCATGGATAAGCTGTTACACGAAATACAAGAGATATTGGATCAGACGAGAGCGGACAAAAAGAAGAATATGATCCTGCTTCTGGAGATTGCTGTGGAAGCGCTGAAGCGCTGCCCGTCTCTGGCCGATATGCCTCAGGAAGAGTATAAGGAGCTGTTGAGCATTTTGAAGGAAAAGGATTTAATCTGATTCGATTTGATTTGACGAAATATCGTTAGTATAACGTCGGAAACTCGTCGTTTCGTTGGTATAGATAGTTGCTATATAATTAACGAAAAGACGAGGTGACGTTATGTTTACAAATCAGGACATCATAGACACGTTGTACGCTCTGTTGAAGGATCGGGGCTGGTCTGTCAATCACCTGGCGGCTCAGGCCAATCTGTCGCAGAGTACGATCAACTCCATGCTTCACGGACGCGAGGAATATTATCCCTCGTTTCCTACGCTGGGTAAGATCTGTGAGGCGTTAGGAATTACGGTGTCAGAGTTTTTACGCATGGTGGAGGACGATTACAAGCCGCAGCCATCTCCAGAGGAGTACCGGATGATTCGCGAGATGCAGAAGCTGTCGTGGAATCAACGGAAGTGTCTTCTGGAATTTCTGGAGGCCGTAAACGACTCCCGAAAGGAGGACGCCTGACGAAATTCAACATCGCCAATATGAGATAGTAGACGTAGTTTGGATCCAGCAAAAAAAGCAGAAAGCAGTGGCGCTATGAAGAAACAATCTGATCGATTTAGAGACATACCGTATGAGGACAGCCGGACTCTGATGATAGACGAGGATGGGGCGACTCAATTTTATTACAACTATTTTCATGAGTACAGTGAGTACGTATACAATTGGATCGCTGGCCGAATTGTCGGTAACGAAGAACTGGTGAGGGATCTTCATCAGGAAACCATGGTGAAGGCGTTGGAGAGCCGTCGAGGCTTGCGTGAGGTTGAACACTGTAAGACATGGTTATGCACCATTGCATCCCATGTGATTCAGGACTGGTTTCGCAAGCAGAAGAGAGAATGCAGCACCTCGCTGGATTATCTGTTGAATCAAGGTGCGGAGTGTGAAGCGCGCTTCTGTGCAGGTGGCGACTTGACGTTTAACGAAGTGATTCGCGATTTCGATGCGAAGGCAGTTATGTATTGTCTTGATCGTTTGGACGAGAAATTCCGTTACGTGATCCGTTATCATCATTTTTCAGATATGACCTTCGAGGAAATTGCGGAGAAGATGAGGGAGAATCCGAATACGGTATCCAGTTGGTATTATCGCGGCTGTAAAAAGCTGAAAAAACTTCTGGAAGAGGAAGGCGGTTTTGGGAGGAATGAATAACAGGGAAGAGTGGAGTCAGACGGAGCAGGATCTGGAGAAGATGCTGGAGAAAATCCGAAAAGAATACCCGGATTTCTGGGCGGAAGAACCGGAACTGCCCCGGGACTGCAAGGCCGGCATGGAGCGCTTTCGAGAAGAACAAGCCAAAAAGCGCAGACGCCGCGCCCTCATCGCCGCCTGCTGCACCTTCTGCATCCTGGGCAGCACCGCTCTGACGCTCTTCGTCAATTCCGACACCGCCCACGCGATGAAATTCGCGTTGGAGAAGAAGTACTATGAAGTCAACGGAATGATCTCGGCCATAGACCCGGATAGGGTGAGTGATGAGAATACGATATCCGTAACAATAACTGATGAAAATCGTATTGAAGAATATAAAAAGTTTTGGAATGGATTGTTGATCCCTGATTATATGACGGAAGGATATTGTTTTGAATCATTGAGGATTGAAAAATATCTAACTGGTGAAACTATAGTAAATTATTGTTATTCTAATGGCGATGGGGATAAAGTGGTATTACAAATGAATACCATCTTAGAAGAAGACAATAGTATATTATGGATGGAATCAAATGAAGTGAGTAATGGGGATAGGAAGTATAGAGTTTGGACTGACACAATTTTGGACATAAATGGAATAGATACACTTTTTCCGGGGCAATTAGTTTCTATCTCAGGCAAAATTTCCAACGAAGAATTAATTAATATTGCAAACCAATTGAAATAGCAGTCATTTTGACTGCTATTAATCTAGATACTCATAAAACGATATTGTGCT
>JAGATO010000068.1 GCA_017621195.1 Bacillota bacterium
ACGCTGGCGGGGATCATCGCCGCGGAGCTGGGCGTGGAGCTGAGGATCACCTCTGGCCCGGCCATCGAGCGCGCCGGTGACCTGGCGGCCATACTGACCAACCTGAACGAGGGTGACGTGCTGTTCATCGACGAGATCCACCGGCTGAACCGCAGCGTGGAGGAAGTGCTGTATTCGGCCATGGAAGACTTCGCGTTGGACATCATCATCGGAAAAGGCCCTTCGGCCCGTTCCATCCGACTGGATCTGGCCAAGTTCACCCTGATCGGCGCCACCACCCGGGCAGGGAGCCTGTCGGCTCCGCTGCGTGACCGGTTCGGCGTGGTCTGCAAGTTTGAAATGTACGAAAACGATGAACTGGCGGAGATCATTCGCCGGTCTGCCGGGATCTTGAACGTAGAAGTGGACGAAGAGTCGCTTTTGGAGATGGCCCGGCGTTACCGGGGAACGCCGCGAATCGCCAACCGCCTTTTGAAGCGGGTCAGGGATTTCAGCCAGGTGAAAGGAAACGGTAAGATCGATATCGACATCACCAAGAGGACGCTGGATTCCCTGGGCATCGACCGGCTGGGACTGGAACACCTGGATCGGGAGATCCTGCGGCTGATCATCGAGCGGTTCAAGGGCGGACCGGTGGGAATCGATACCATTGCCGCCGCCATCGGAGAAGAGCGGGTGACCATCGAAGATGTGTACGAACCTTATCTGATCCAGGCAGGTCTTCTGCACCGGACCCAGAAGGGCCGGATGGTATCGGACCTGGCCTATCACCATCTGGGAATTTCGAGAGACGAAGGAGAACAACTGAGCTTATGAGAACGACGAAAGGGATGACAATGAAGGGGAGAAGAGGAATCGCAGCGCTGCTGACGGTGGCGCTGATGGTGGCTGCATCCATGGCCGCAGGAGGCGGAAGCTTCGCCTACGGTGCGGACGGAAGCGGCGATATGACATACGTATCGGTGGGACTGGTATACGGGACTTCTGCCGTAGAACGCTGCGAGATCAAAAGCGACGACGGCTTTCAGATCGTGAACATCAGCGACGGCATGGAAGAGACACTTCCTCTGTTGGGCTACGATCGTCTGATCGTGGAAGTGACGAACGGCATCATCACGGTCAGCGACAGCGACGGCGTTACGCTGATCACCGATCTGGGCGACGACAACGTGATCATGAACGGCGATTACCTGGGAGACGGAACGCTGACGGTCAGCGTCAACAACCGGGCGTACCGGGGCGGAATCAAATTCTTCGTCCGGGATAACGGTCTGATGAACGTGATCAACTACCTGTCTCTGGATCACTATCTGTACGGTGTACTGCAGGGCGAGATGGGTCATCAGAATCCGGAGGAAGCGTTGAAGGCCCAGGCCGTTGCGGCCAGAAGCTACGCCATGACCAATATCTCCTCTCACAAGAGCGAAGGATTCAGCCTCTGTACCAACACCCACTGCCAGATGTATTACGGCGTGTCCTACGAACATCCGGAGACCGTGGCGGCGGTGGATGAGACTTCGGAGCTGGTGATCTGGTATAACGGACGGATCGTTCCGGCATATTATCACAAGAACAGCGGTGGTTACACTCAGAACAGCGAGGATGTGTGGAACAGTAAAGAAGGGTATCTGCGGGCCGTGAAGGACGAATACTGTCCGGAATACAACTGGACGGCATCCTTTACCTGGGATCAGCTGGCGGAAAAGGTGACGGACATCGGACGGATCAAAGACGCCTACATCAGCGGATGGGCCGATAACGGCAGCGTTTCGGAGCTGACGCTGGAAGGGACCGGTGGAACGAAGACGCTGTCAAAGGAAAATATACGCATGGTTCTGGGCTCTTCCAAGGTAAAATCTCTGCGCTTTACGCTGGCGGGAGGATCCGGCGGCGATACCAGTGAAACGGTAGCGGCCAGCGCTGTGGTTCTGAACGGCGATGGGAAGACGGAACACCGGGAGGATGTGGCGATCCTGTCAGCCTCGGGAAGCCGTACAGTATCATCGCTGGACGGTCTGACAGTGTTGGGTAGCAGCGGTCCGCGCCTGCTTCAGGATACCGTCAAACAGAGCTCCGCAGCGGCCACAGGTGACGGCATTACGCTGACGGGCCTGGGCTACGGTCACAGCGTGGGAATGTGTCAGGACAGCGCTATTCTCATGGCTCAGGACGGGTGGGATTTCGAAGAGATCCTCCACTACTTCTATACGGATATCGACGTGGATTACGTTTCGAGATAGATGCGGATCGCAGACCCCAAACGGATGGCTGCGCTTCGCATGAAGAAAGGACAGAAAGAAATTATATGAATATCAGCGATTTTGATTACGAGCTGCCGCTGGAGCTGATCGCCCAACACCCTTCCGAGAAGCGGGAGGATTGCCGCCTTTTGGTGGTGCATCGCAGCGATCACACCATCGAGCACAGACGCTTTTACGATATCCTGGAGTATCTGAAGCCCGGCGACTGCCTCGTCATGAACGATTCCAAGGTGCTTCCGGCCCGGCTGTTCGGAACGAAGGAAGGGACCGGTGCCAAGGTGGAATTTCTGCTGAGCAAGCGCAAGGAGGGAGACGTGTGGGAGACCATCGTCCGTCCCGGAAAGCGGCTCCATCCCGGAAACACGGTCAGCTTCGGTGACGGAAAGCTGCGGGCGGAGATTCTGGACTACGGTCCCGACGGAACGCGGATCGTCCGGTTTGACTATGACGGCGTATTTCTGGAGATTCTGGAGGAGCTGGGGCGAATGCCGTTGCCTCCCTACATCGAGCGGGAGGCGGAACTGGAGGATAAGGACCGGTATCAGACGGTGTACTGCCGAGAGGAAGGCTCCGTAGCCGCACCTACGGCGGGGCTTCACTTTACGGAGGACCTGTTAAAACAGGCCGAGGCCAAAGGCGTCAATCTGGCCTTTGTCACCCTTCACGTGGGGATCGGAACGTTCCGTCCCGTGAAGTGCGACGTGGTGGAAGAACACAAAATGCATTTTGAAGAATATACGGTCAGCCAGGAAGCGGCGGACATCATCAACAAAACGAAAGCCCAGGGCGGACGGATCATTTCCGTAGGCACCACATCCACCCGGACGCTGGAAAGCGCCGCCGGAGAGGACGGGCTGGTAAAGGCCGGAAGCGGCAGTACGGGGATCTTCATCTATCCCGGCTATCGGTTCAAGGTGGTGGACGGTCTGATCACCAACTTCCACCTGCCCAAATCCACGCTTTTGATGCTGATCTCCGCTCTGTATGACAGAGAGCGGATCCTGGACATCTATGAGGTTGCCGTAAAGGAGAAGTATCGTTTCTTCAGCTATGGCGATGCGATGCTCATAGTATAGAAAGGATCAAATTCGGCCGAAAACCGTTGAAAATGTATAAAAAGGAGAAAGAGCACTACATGAAACATGCTGTTTCTTATGAATTATTGAAAGTGGCCCCGCGCACCAGGGCGCGGCGGGGCCGGGTCATGACGCCTCACGGAACCATCGAGACGCCGGTATTCATGCCAGTGGGAACGGCGGCCACCGTGAAGGCTATGCGGCCGGAACAGGTCAAGGAGCTGGGAGCGAAGATCATCCTGTCCAA
>JAGATO010000069.1 GCA_017621195.1 Bacillota bacterium
AGCGGCGCAGGAAGCTGCCGAGCAGGCGAGAAAAGAGGCGGAGGAAGCCCAGCGGGAAGCGATGCAGAAAGCCGTGAACAGCGCCGAAGAAGCGGTGAAACGAGCCGCGGCCGCGGAAGAAAAGCTGGCAGCTGTCGGCGCTGCCGCCAGAGCGGAAGCCAGGGCCATTGCCGCGGTCAACGTCAAAGGCGAGCTCATGCAGCAGGCATTCGCCGGAGTGATGCAGGCCATCGACCAGATCGATGACGAAGGAAAACGGGACAAGCTTCGGGCAGGCGTCGCGCAGATTCTGGAAGCAATGAAAGGAAGATTGAACGAATAGGAGGAAAGCATGGGAAAACAAACGATCCAAGATGAGTTGATCATACCGCTGATCAAATCGGGATGCAATGATTATCAGATCCTGCGGTTTTTCGGATTGCCCAACGGATACCTGCGGGGTCCGCTGAAGCGGTTGCGGGAGCAGCTGGGGATTCCGTCGCCAGGGAAGGATGGCCGCCGACCGATACATAACGACAGGATACCGTCGGAGGAAGGGGTTACCACCTACTATATGTCACAGGAAGAGATCAGAAAGCGCTATGGGCCTCCGCGGCTTCTGGCCAAGGATAAGACCTCGGGAGAGGTACAGGCGGACAATTATTTGAAGGGAAAAGCCGTAGACATCAAGGAAGAGGCAAGACGGAAGAGAAGGGGGCACAAATGATCGAATATAAGATCGAAGAACAGATCGGTGTGATCGAAGAGAACGGATCCTGGAGGACGGAACTGAACCGCATCAGCTGGAACGGAAAGCCGGCAAAGCTGGATCTGCGAAGCTGGACCAAAGACCGAAGCCGCATTGGAAAAGGGCTGACGATGACGGACGATGCGGCGAAGAAGCTGCGGGACTTACTGAATACGCTATAACCAGAAGCCGGGGGCAGACGCCTCCGGCATTGCCATAGGAAATCATCACGTCAGTGAGGTAGGGCGGAAGCCCGAAAAACCTTGGTAAAGGAACATTAAACTTAGAAGCAGGGACAGGAGCAGGGAATGGCAAAAAGATATTCGGCCGTCTGCGGCCAGACAATCTACGTGAAAATCACACAGGGAAAGAAAGGGATTCCCGGCCAGAAGCGCCAGACCAAACATCAGGTGACAAAGCTGTCGGTCAGGGAGTATAACCGACGGATGGCAGAGAGAAATTTGGCCATGCTTCTGAACCACAACTTCAAGCCGGGCGATATGCATATCGTTCTCACTTATCGGGAAGCGCCGAACGCGGAAGCTGCCAAGAAGGATCTGAAGAACTTTTTGGACAGGCTGCGCCGGGCATACCGGAAGGTGGGGATGACGCTGAAGTGGGTGGGCGTGACGGAATACGAAAACAAGCGACCTCACCACCATCTGATCGTCAATCAGGGAAAGAGCCTGGCGGACATCATTCGAATCTGGGGAAAAGGGATCAGCAGATGTTCTGTACTGGATGAGTCAGGGGATTACCGAAAGTTGGCCAGCTATCTGATCAAAGAGACAGAGAAGACATTTCGAAAGCCGGACGCCGTGCAGAGGCAGCGGTTCGCCCACAGCAAGTCGGTGGTCTACCCGCAGATC
>JAGATO010000070.1 GCA_017621195.1 Bacillota bacterium
GATAGAACGGCTCAAAGGTATCGTCGGTGGGGCGAAGGCCGTTCCACATTTCCAAAAACATCAGCGTCAGATTCCAGACGGCCTCGCCCTCCAATCGAAAGCCGGTGTCCTTCCAATGGCCGAACCGCTGCTTTTCATTGATGTATTCGTCGCCGATGTTGATGCCGCCGCTGAAGCCAACGTGGCCGTCGATAACCATGATCTTCCTGTGATCCCGATTGTTCATTACCACCGACATGACGGGAACGAAGGGATTGAAGGCAATGCAGTGGATTCCTCTCTTTTCCAGCTGATGGTGATAGCCCGCAGGTATGTAACCGAGGCAGCCCACATCGTCGTAAATGACCCTCACTTCCACGCCTTCTGTCACCTTACGTTCCAGTATGCGCAGAATTTCGCTCCACATGCGACCTTCCTCAATGATAAAATATTCCAGAAAGATGTAATGCTCCGCCTGCTCCAGCTCTGTCAGCATGGCCCGGAACATCTCCTCTCCGATGGGATAATACCTGGTCTTCGTGTGAGACCAGACCGGGAAATTTCCGGTCTTCCAGATGTAGTGGAAGGTGGAAGCCGCTCGTGAATCCGTCTTCTTCAACTCCTCCAGCACCGCTTCGTCCTGCAGATGAAGGTTCTCTCTCTTCGTTTGTTCTCTTTCCAGCTTTCCGCGCAGCTTTCGCCCGGGCCGCTTGTTTCCGATCGCCAGATACATCAGGCCACCGAACGCCGGAACGATGGCGATCAGGAGAATCCAGGCGATCTTATAAGCCGGATTCTCGTTCTTATTTACGATGTAAAGACTGATCAGAACGCTGATCACGGTAAATACGATGCTGATCCAGTGAGCGTACTGCGTCAGGCGCAAGAACCAGATCGCCAGCCACGCCACCTGTACCAGAATCAATAGTCCGGTGACAAACATCCGGCTTCCCAGAAAGTTTATTATCTTTTTCATGTCTCTTTTCCCCCGAAGTTGCTCCGTCGGAATCTCCTTCAAACAGCCGGATCTCCCACGTTTTTCGCTTCATTTCCGAGCCATCGGACTTTCCCATCCTACGTCAGTCACTATGATAAAACTCATATTAAATAATTATATCTCCAAAGCCATGGTATTGCAAGGATGGGGCCGATGTTTTGAAAAATACGGTAATAATCGTGATATTCGTGACATAAAAAAGAGAGCATCGATCGTTCGACACTCTCTCGCTTCATGGTGCGGCCAGCGGGATTTGAACCCGCACGGTGTTATCCATACGCCCCTCAAACGTACGCGTCTGCCGGTTCCGCCATGGCCGCATAACTGACGTGAAATCACGTCGAGTTATATTGTACCTGATTTTCGGAATCATTTCAACACTTTTCTTTGTGTTTTCCGCATTTTATTCCGCAGAATCCACCACGTTGACCGATTTGATCAGCCGCCAGCTCCCCGCACCGCGATACAGGTCGCAGAACAGAGGTTCTTCCTCCGAAGAAAGCTCCCAGGCCGTCAATCGTCCGTAGGTCCGGTAGAACATGCAGTAATAGGGAAGATCGTCCTGCAGGATCTTCCGGAGGCTCTCACAGGCATCCTTCTTCTGTTCCGCTCCACCACCACCCGTTTCCATGGCCGTCAGTAGTTCATCGGCGCGGCCGTTGGCGTACCCCGCCGGGTTATTGTATGCGCTGTGCAGCAAAAACCGCAGGTCGTAGGCCTCATTGAACCGATAGCCGCCCAAAAACAGCTCATAGCTTCTCTGGGCGATCGATGCCTGATACGTGTCCCAGTCCACCGCATTGATCTGGCAATCGATACCGGCGGCCAGCAGCTGCGCCTGAATCAGTTCCGCCGCGTCCAGACGCATCTGAGAATCCTGATTCACCGTCAGCGTCAGAGACAGCAAACTGCCGCTGCTGTCGCGGAACATGCCGCCGTCCGCATCGCTGTACCCCAGTTCTCGCAGGAGCTTCCTTGCCGTATCGGCGCTGCAGCGGTACGGATCGACCGTGTTTTCCATTCCCAGATATCCGGGATAGTACAGGCTGTCGCTGAGGATGCCGTTGTTGTAATAGATATGATCCAGCAGCTTCGTCACGTCCACCGCATAAGCGATGGCCTGACGGAACTTCTTCTGGGACAAAAGCGGATGCGTGGTGTTGAATCCCAGGATTTCCGCTTCGTCGGAGGGGAAATTCAAAATATCCACGTCCCTGTTGGAATACATGGTCTCCCGGTCGATGTCCCGGAGAAAGACCAGATTCAGATCGCTGATGGCAAACAGGTTCACCGGATTGGCGTTCTCACTGGTCACCTTGAACGTCACCGTGTTGGAGGCCTTAGGGCTGCCGTAATAAGCGCTGTTGGCCTTCAGGCTGATCTCATCTCCTTCTTTCAGGCTGTCCACGCAGTATCGGCCCGTTCCCACCGGCGTGAAGTTTTCCGACGCTTTCATCCAGGCCGATATATTCTTGTACTGGTGCTCCGGCAGGATGGGAAAGGTCATCTTTTCCAGGCTGCTGTTATCCGCGCTGACGAAGGTGATCACCGCCGTGTGGTCATCCGTCACTTTGACGCTGCGGATCAGATCCGCCTGATCCTTGTACAGCGAAGCGTTTGCCTTCTGAAAGGCTTCCACCGTAAACTTGACATCCTTTGCGGTCAGGGCTTCTCCGTCGTGCCACAGGACGCCGCTCCTCAGCCGGACCGTCAGATTCGTTCCCGTCTCGTCAAAGGACCAGCTTTCCGCCAGCACGGGCTCTGCCGCCAGCTGTTCGTCCAGCCGGAACAGCCCTTCGTAGATCATCTTCTCCGCGTAATAGACGTCCTCATCCGTGGAAAGCAGAGGATTCCATGTCCTCACCCTGTCTATGGGGAGACACAGCTCCGTGTCCACCCTCATCTCGCTCGGTCCCAGTTCTTCCGTTCCCAGAACGCCGTCGCTGCAGCCTGTCCCCAAGAACGCGGAAAGAAGCAGTACCGCCGCCAGACCACAGCCGGTCAACCCTCGGAGATTTCGCTTTCCCCTCTTCATTGTCCGGTACCTCCCATCTCCACCAGGAGACAGTCCACCTGGTCATACAGCTGTTTCACCGTCCCGGAATTATCGATCACCCGGTCCGCCCGTTCCAGCTTTTCCCGACGTTCCATCTGGTTTTTCATGCGGGCTCGGATTTCCTCTTCCGTCCATCCGTCCCGCAGCTGGATCCGCTCCATTCGCACCTGATCGGGAACGTCCACCACCCATACCTGGTCGGTCATCCGTTCCAACCCCGTCTCCAAAAGCAGCGGCGCATCCAGAAAGACCAGCGCTGTCGGATCGTCCGCGTAACATTGCTCCAGCTTCGCTCTTTGCTCCTCGATGCGGGCAAAGATGGCACTGTGGGTGATGGAATCCAGCGCCGCTTTTCCCTCCGGCGAAGCGAAGGCCAGCTGAGCCAGCCTGCGCCGGTTCAGACTTCCGTCCGCAAGCAGGATCTCCGCGCCAAACCGATCCGCCAGCCGGCTTAACGCCGGCGCACCCGGCTCCACCACCTGCCGCGCGATCTGATCCGCGTCGATGATTTCGTATCCTTTTGTTTTCAAATACTGAGAAACCGTGGACTTTCCCGTTCCGATTCCTCCCGTCAGCCCGATGAGTTTCATATGTTGACCCTACTTCAAATCAAACCAGCTGCTTCCCGTGTGAAGATCCACCAGCAGCTTCACCTTCATCTCCACGGCGGATTCCATGCACCGCCGCAGCAATTCCTTGACCTGTTCCAGCTCGCTTTTATGGGCCTGCACGATCAGTTCGTCGTGGACCTGTAAGATCAGGCTGGACTTTTTGCATTCTTCCTTCAGCGCCCGATCCACTTTGATCATGGCCAGCTTGATGATGTCGGCCGCCGTTCCCTGAATGGGAGAATTCATGGCCAGCCGCTCTCCGGCCTGACGGACCATGTAGTTAGACGCGTTGATCTCGGGGATGGCCCTCCGCCGCCCCATCATGGTGGTCACCCAGCCGTTCTTTTTTCCGTCGGCTACCAGCTGATCCATGTATTCCTTGACGCGACTGTACTTGCGGAAGTACTCCGCAATGTAGCTCTCCGCCTCTTTCCTCGTGATATTCAGGTTATTGGACAGCCCGAAGCCGCTCATCCCGTAGATGACGCCGAAGTTTACCGCCTTGGCGTTGCTCCTCTGCAGCGCCGTCACCTGATCCATGGGCACGTTGAACACTCGGGAAGCCGTGCTTCGATGAATGTCCTCTCCCTGGTTAAAGGCTTCGATCAGCGATGGGTCTCCCGACAGGTGGGCCAGTACCCGCAGCTCGATCTGGGAATAGTCGGCACCTACAAAGACGAAGTCATCGCTTTCCGGCACGAACACCCGGCGCAGCTGGCGCCCCAGCTCCTGTCGTACGGGAATGTTTTGCAGATTCGGTTCGGTGCAGCTGATGCGTCCCGTGGCCGTCACCGTCTGCTGGAAATGAGCGTGAATCTTTCCGGTACTGTCGATCAGCGGCAGCAGCCCCTCCACGTAGGTGCTGTTCAGCTTGGACAGCTGGCGATATTCCAGAATATCGGCCACGATGGGGTAATCCCCCGCCAGCCGCTCCAGGATCTCCGCACCGGTGGCGTAGCCCGTCTTGGTCTTTTTCGCCCCCGGAAGTCCCATCTTTTCAAACAGAACGACGCCCAGCTGTTTCGGAGAATTGATGTTGAACGGCTCTCCCGCGGCGTCATAGATCCGCTGCTGACACAGCTCGATCCCCTCTTTCAGCATCGTTCCCATATTCTTCAGTTCCTCCCGGTCCACGGCGATGCCCCAGTGTTCCATGGAAGCCATCACCGGAATCAGCGGAAGCTCGATGTTCTTCAAAACGGCAGTCAGCCCTTCGGCTTCGATCCTTTGCTCCTGATACCGGCTGACCGCTTCGCTGACGCTGCACCAAAGCTGCCCGTAGGCTCCGTTGGTCTCGCCCGGATCGGAAAACAGCGTCATCTGACCGGTTTGAGCCAGGAATTCCTGTTCCGACGGAAGCTGGGAAATCCCTGCCTCCATGGCGATGACATCCAGCTCGTAGCTGCTGCGGGACGGCTGAAGTAAATACTGACCGATGGCCGTATCGAAGGCCGCCGGATGATTCTGCACGGAGAATCCCTCCGCCATCAGCGCGTAATAGGCCCGTTTCAGATCGTGACCGCCCAGAGCCGCATCGCAGTCCAGAAACAGTCCGCGCAGCGCTTCCATCACCGCAC
>JAGATO010000071.1 GCA_017621195.1 Bacillota bacterium
AGCGTTCCGATGTCTAAGTGATTGGTAGGTTCGTCCAGGAGAAGCAGGTCCGGCTTCTTTAGCAGAAGCGCAGCCAGGGCCAGCCGCGTCCGCTCACCTCCCGACAGCAGCTGTACCGGTTTGTCGTAGTAGTCGGGCGGAAAGGCCATGCTGTTCAAAATTCCGTGGATCTCGCTCTTGTAGCTATAACCGCCGCGGCGGTCGAATTGGGCGGTCATGTCGTCGTACCGATGGAGCAGCCGCTGGATCTCCGGCGAAGTGGTATCGCTGCCGGCGGCGTGATGCTCTTCCGACAGAGAGGCAATCCTGGCGGACAGCTGTTCCATCTCCGCCTCCATATCGATCAGCGGGCGGAAGATGTTCAGCATCTCCTCGTAGACCGTACCGGTTCCGCTGAAATTGTCCTTCTGCTTCAGGTAGCCTACGGTGGTATCGGAAGCAAGAAAGAAATCGCCTTCATCGTGCTTCAGCTGTCCCGTCAGAATGTTGAGCAGCGTGGTTTTTCCGGCGCCGTTAACGCCGACGATACCGACGCGGTCGCCCTTGTTGATGTGAAAGGAAATGCCCGTCAGAATGGGCGTCGTCCCGTACATCTTGGTCAGATTTGTAGCCGATAATAATATCATAGTTGGATTCCTCCACTGTGTAATCAGATCAGGCGCACGGGGAGAAAGAGCTCCCATATGCACACGTTAATATCTTAACATTTTTTTTCTTGCATATCCAGAGGGAGAATAGTATAATTTATTGTGCTAAACTATAAAGTTTTACGAAAGTTTTACGACTTTATGGATGAGCACAACAAACCAACAAACCCAAAAGGTAAAGGTGAATTATGAAAGAAACGGGAAAGATTTCAAAGGCAGTCATCAAGCGGCTGCCCAGATATCGCAGATATCTGGAGGATCTGATGAAGAAGGGCGTGGACCGCATCTCCTCCAATGAACTGAGTAATTTGATCGGGTATACGGCTTCCCAGATCCGTCAGGATCTGAACAACTTCGGTGGCTTCGGCCAGCAGGGCTACGGCTATAACGTGAAAGCACTGCACGCGGAAATCAGCAAGATTCTGGGACTGGATAAGGACTATAAAATGATCATCGTCGGATGCGGAAATCTGGGGCAGGCTCTGGCCAATTACACCCACTACTATAAGGCGGGGTTCATCGTCTGCGGCATGTTCGATATCAATCCACGGCTGGTGGGACTGCGGATCAACGACATTGAGGTGATGGACTACAGCCTGCTGGACGAGTATCTGGAAGCGCATCCCATCGACATCGGCATCATCTGCACGAACAAGGGAAGCGCCCAGGAGGTAGCGGATAAGCTGGTTGCCGGAAAGGTCAAGGGCATCTGGAATTTTGCCACCATGGACCTGACGGTCGGCGAGGACGTGGCTCTGGAAAACGTCCACCTCAGCGACAGCCTCCAGTCGCTGGCGTACCACATCAATCACAGAGAAGACTAAAATCGAATCAGGAAATTCCAGACATAAAAATAACCGTTTCATTTCTGAAACGGTTATTTACGTCCTATTTATTTTGGACCGGCAGGACCTGTGAATTAGCCTTCAACAGGAGCGCCAACCGGGCAAGCGCCTGCGCAGGAACCGCAGTCAATGCACTTGTCAGCATCGATTACGTATCTGTCAGCACCTTCGCTGATAGCGCCAACCGGACATTCAGCAGCGCAAGCTCCGCAGCTGATGCAAGCATCTTTAATTACATAAGCCATTGGTGTTACCTCCTTAAAATATGGTGTGTTAAACAAGCAACATTATTATAGCATTATCAAATTAAAATAACAAGAGAAATTGTCAACAATCGAAGCGGTTTCAGAAAGAACTGTGGAAATTGCGGAAGAAAGGGCGAAAAAACCTATGGAGATCTACGGATTATCCGGAAAGAGCGGAACGGGAAAAAGTTATCAGGCAATCACGCTGTGCCGTCAGCGCAACTTCGACGCCATCATCGACGACGGTCTGTTCATCTGCGACAACCGCGTGGTGGCCGGGACTTCGGCCAAACGCCAGGCAACGAAGATCGGCGCCGTAAAGACAGCGCTGTTCACGGAGGAGTCCCATTGCCGTCAGGTGAAGGAAGCCATTGAGGAGATGCAGCCGGAGAAGATGCTGGTGTTGGGAACATCCGACGAAATGATTCTGCGGATCTGCCGGCGGCTTTCTCTGCCGCAGCCCCAGGGAATCATCTACATCGAAGACATCACCACGGAGGAAGAACGGAGGCTGGCCTACCATCAGCGCCACGATCTGGGCCGCCACATCATCCCTGTGCCTACGATGCAGGTAAAGCGCCAGTTCTCCGGCTACATGATGTATCCCATCCGCATGTTCCGAAGCCTGGGGAACAGCGTGAAGAGCGGCGGAGAGAAATCCATGGGTGAGAAGACGGTGGTTCGGCCTACCTACAGCTACATGGGGAAGTTCATCATCGACGACCGGGTCCTCTGCGACATCGCAGAGCAGGTGGGGGAGGATACCGAAGGGGTTGCCGACGTCACAAGGGTACACATCGATAACAACGACGCTTCGGAGCTGACGCTGTGGGTCCAGGTCTATCTGAATTACGGCGTGTCGCTGATCGAAACGGCGCGGAAGATGCAAAAGCACATCCGGAAGGAAACGGAGAGGATGACGGCCTTCCACGTCAATGCGGTACACGTTGAAGTCAAAGGATTAAAATAAAATCCCAAAGAAAACAAGAAAGGCGAAATAATTGTGATTTTTTTGTGAAGACTATTGACAATGCCGTTGTGTGTGGTATATTTAATAGGTGTTAGCACTCGATAAAGAAGAGTGCTAACAAAAGAAAGCGAGAAATGCCCTTACATATACAAGGAATCTATTTGTTTGAAAGGAGAATGGACTATGAATATCAAGCCGTTAGCAGACAGAGTCGTGCTGAAGAAAATGGAAGCAGAGGAAAAGACCAAGAGCGGAATCGTTCTTCCCGGAAGTGCAAAGGAACAGCCCCAGCTGGCTGAGGTTCTGGCAGTGGGCCCGGGAACGGAAGACGTAAAGATGGAAGTTGCCGTTGGCGACACCGTCATCTTCTCCAAGTACGCAGGTACCGAAATCAAGTATGACGGAGAAGAATATCTGATCGCATCTCAGAAGGATATCTTAGCAGTTGTAAAATAAGAGGAAAGAGGGTAGAGAATCATGGCAAAGGAAATCAACTATGGCGAAGAAGCCAGAAGAAAGTTACAGGCAGGCGTAGATCAGCTGGCCAATACCGTTAAAATCACACTGGGCCCCAAGGGAAGAAACGTTCTGATCGAAAAGAAATTCGGCTCTCCGCTGATCACCAATGACGGCGTTACCATCGCCAAGGAAATCGAACTGGAAGACGGTTACGAAAACATGGGTGCACAGCTGGTTAAGGAAGTTGCTACCAAGACCAACGACGTAGCCGGAGACGGTACTACCACCGCGACTCTGCTGGCTCAGAGCATCATCAGAGAAGGCTTTAAGAACGTGGCTGCCGGTGCGAACCCCATGATCGTGAAGAAGGGTATCCAGGGCGCTGTTGACGTAGCTGTGGAAGAGATCAGAAAGAACGCCGTCAAGGTAGAATCCAAGGAAGCCATCGCTCAGGTTGCTTCCGTATCCGCAGGCGACGAGGAGATCGGTGCGCTGATCGCAGAGGCCATGGAAAAGGTCGGAAACGAAGGCGTTATCACCGTGGAAGAATCCAAGACTATGGGTACGACTCTGGAAGTCGTAGAAGGTATGCAGTTCGACAGAGGCTACGTATCCGCCTACATGGTAACCGACACCGAAAAGATGGAAGCGGTCATGAGCGATCCTTATATCCTGATCACCGATAAGAAGATCTCCAACATTCAGGAACTGCTCCCCATTCTGGAACAGATCGTCCAGATGGGCAAGAAGCTGCTGATCATCTGCGAAGATATGGAAGGCGAAGCCCTGTCCACCATCATCGTCAACAAGCTGCGCGGTACCTTCGACTGCGTTGTCGTTAAGGCTCCCGGCTTCGGCGATAGAAGAAAGGAAATGCTGAAGGATATCGCTATCCTGACCGGCGGTGAAGTGATTTCCGAAGAACTGGGTTACACCCTGAAGGAAGCTACCGTGGAGATGCTGGGCCGCGCCAATACCGTCAAGGTAACGAAGGACAACACCGTCATCGTAGACGGCGCAGGCGACAGCGATGAAATCAAGGGAAGAGTTGCCCAGATCAAGGCACAGATCGAAGAGACCTCTTCCGACTTCGATAAGGAAAAGCTGCAGGAAAGACTGGCTAAGCTGGCTGGCGGCGTTGCCGTCGTTCAGGTTGGTGCAGCTACCGAAACCGAGCTGAAGGAAAGAAAGCTAAGAATCGAAGACGCTCTGAACGCAACGAGAGCCGCTGTAGAAGAGGGCATCGTTCCCGGCGGCGGTACCGCTTTAGCTAACGCCATTCCCGCCGTTTCCGAATACGTTAAGGGCCTGTCCGGCGATATGAAGACCGGTGCTGCCATCATTGAGAGAGCTCTGGAAGAACCGGTTCGCCAGATCGCGGAGAACGCAGGTCTGGAAGGTTCTGTCATCATCGCCAAGGTGAAGAGCTCCGAAAAGGGAATCGGCTTCAACGCTGCTACGGAAGAATATGTGAATATGATTGAAGCAGGTATCGTTGACCCGGCTAAGGTGACCAGATCCGCTCTGCAGAATGCGGCTTCCGCATCCGCTCTGCTGCTGACCACCGAAGCATGCATCGTAGAAACCAAGTCCGACGAACCGGCGATGCCCGCAGGCGGCATGGGCGGCGGCATGGGAATGATGTAATTCTCCACGCGATTGTCATATATCACGAAGCTGAAACATGCGAAATACAAAAGCTCCGATCGGAAACCGATCGGAGTTTTTTCATCTGCCGTTCCTTGACGGAGGTTGGGGAGGCGTGTAGAATGGAAGGCGTGGGGTTTGAGAGCCTGAGAACCGAGAGTGTGAGAGGAAAGCGGAGGAGAGTGGAATGAACGATCGCGTTGGAGCAGATCTGCAGAAAAAGAAAAAGCGTGCGCTGATTCAGGTACTTGTGTCGGCCGTGCTGTTCAGTACCGGCGGCCTTTTGATCAAGTCGGTGCCATGGCCGTCCCTGGCTATTTCCGGAAGTCGGGGAATCATCGCCTCGGTGATGATGTTCCTGTTCATCAAGGCCAAAGGCTGGCGGTTTCGGTTTGAAAAGCAGGCCTTCATTCAGGCGGGCTTCATGGGAGCAACGCTGACGCTGTTCGTTGCGGCCAATAAGATGACCACGGCGGCCAACGCCATCGTCCTGCAGTACATCTCGCCGGTGTTCATCCTTCTCATCAGCGTGATCTTCCTTCATCAGAAGCCGAAAAAGGTGGATCTTCTGGTGGTGGATGCCGCCTTCTGCGGAATGGCACTGTTCTTCTTCGACCAGCTGTCCGCCGATGGCATGATCGGCAACCTCATGGCCATCACATCCGGTCTGGCTCTGGCGGCCATGTACGTGATGGTGGGCGAAATGGAGGAAGAAGTGCGGTTTACGGGGATGATGATGGGTCATTTCCTCACCTTCCTCATCGGCCTTCCCACCATCGTGACGGCGGATCTGGAATGTTCTCCGCTGGCCATCGGCTGCATTCTGGCACTGGGCATCGGACAGATCTGGCTCCCCTACGTGCTGCTTGCCATGGCGGTGACCTACTGCACGCCGCTAACCTGCAATCTGGTGGGGATCATCGAGCCTCTTTTGAATCCGGTGTGGGTCTTTCTGGTCACCGGAGAAGCGCCGGGTGTCTACGCGCTGCTGGGTGGCGCGGTGATCATCTTCAGCGTATCGGCCTGGTGCGTCTGGAACGATCGGCAGGAAGAAAAGACAAAAAATAACGAAGCCGCTGATTGACAGCGGCTTTTTTGTCGGTTAAATGATCTCTCTCGGTTCGATCACGGTGGAGAAGACGATCTGGGTCTGAGTCTTTCCAAATCGCTGCAGGGAACCGACGAAGGAATTCAGCTGGGTAGGCGTGGGATATACGGCCTTGATCAGCATGGAATAGGCTCCGGCCACGTGGTAGCATTCGGTGACGTTTTTCGTTCCTTCGATGAATTCGATGAATTCGGCTTTCATTTCCGGATCCATGGTCAGTTCGATGAAGGCCATGATGGGATAGCCCAGCTTCTCCGGGTTGACCGAAGCGTGATATCCGGTGATGATCCCGCTCTGCTCCAGTTTTTCGATGCGGGCAGCAACGGCCGGCGGGGATAAAAAAACGTGAGGCGCCAGCTGCTTCAGCTGCATGCGGGCATTTTTCTGCAATAGTTCTACAAGTGTCTTATCAATTTCGTCCATACTCTCACTCCCTCGAAAGCAAGTTCCGGTGCGTTAGTTTCGCCGAGGAACATAACGGTAAAATTTTAACGATCTCTATGAAATCCAATCACAATGGCTATTATAAATTCAGCGCCGGGAAAAAGCAATGGGATTTTGGCACTTTGAAAAATAAAGTGAAAAATATTTTCGATTTAACAAAAATAAGAGGGGACGATCAAAAACATTTTCTGTTTCAGAAGTGCAATGTTCCCCTTTACGAATGAAAAAAAACGTGGTATCTTTCAGATAGTGTCGTATATTTCCCATAAATGTATATATGCTGAGCGGACGGGAAGGAACAGTAGTCGCCCTGCTGTTTCCCCACCCCGGCTGCAGAAAAAGGAAGCCCGGATTCGTCCGAGCCTTTTTCTTTTTTGTAAAAAGAGAAAAGCTCTTAATTTAAGAAAGTATAGAAACAATAGGAAATGCGGAAAAATATCAAAATATCCGTAAAAATTCGAGAAATATATAAAAGTAACATTGTTACAAAAATATTTATCTCAATGCTCGAATTTGATGATTTTAAGATATTTCTCCACATCATAAGTCTTTTAGGATGATTGAGATGATCGAATATCGATTTGCTCCCATCTTCCTCCTATCTCACCCGGGCGCCGGCTTCCACGATGCTCTTTTTGGACAGCACCAGAAGAGGATCGACAAACCGTTCGTCGAAGTGATAGTAGTCGGTGGCGGCAGACAGCTCCGTGCAGCCCAGGATGAAGATCTCTGCGCCCATGGCCTGCATTTCCTCCGCAGCAGCCATCAGACCGTCGATGCCGATGTCAAGATTGTTTTTCTTGATTCCATCGTAGATGAACTCCATGACCTTCGCCTGATTCTGCACCGGCTTGACCACGTTCATTCCGGCATTCTTCAGGTACGTATCGTAGATTCCGGACTGGATCGTACCGTCGGTGGCCAGCAGGCCCACGGTCTTTCCGGGACCGAAGGTTTCTTTGATGTAGTCCACGGTGGCGTTGAGCATGTTCAGAATGGGAACGGGAGAGACGGCGCACAGTCTGTCGTAGAAGAAGTGGGCCGTGTTGCAGGGCATGATCAGAAAATCGGCGCCGCACTGGGTCAGGCGCTGGATGGATTTGGTCATTTCGGGAACGGGATCGGCGCCGTCAGCGATGATGTTTCTGGTGCGATCGGGAATGGCGGTGTTGCTGTCGATGACGATGTGGATCTGTTCCTGATCGCAGTCAGCAGCCGTATTGACAGTGATCTTCTTATACAGGTCGGCGGTGGCAAGAGGGCCCATGCCGCCGATGATACCGATGGTTTTCATGGTGAACAATTCCTTTCTTTTTCACAAAATAACCGATCCTGTCAGAATTCGGTTTCGATTTTTATTGTACATCAATCGGGCGCGGTGTTCAACCGGAGAGGCGTTGAAAAAAATCGGGAAAACCGCGCCTTTTTCCTTGAATCGGGATGAAATTTATCGTACAATATAATATAATTTTCGTTACGCGTGAGAGCGCGCAGCGAGCTCAAAAGGTGGGAGGAAGGAGAACAGGGAATTCCCATGAAAGGTGATCGAATGACAATTGTGGCATTGATGCTTTCCGTGGCGCTGGCGGCCTTGCCGCTGGGGGCCTGCGGTCAGCAAAACGACAACCCGGAAATCGGCGGCGAAGCCAGCCAGCCGATTGCCGATACGGAAGAACCGGTTGATCCGTCGGGGAAACCGGCCATCGACTACGATGATCCCTATCTGATGCTGGTGAATAAGACTCATCCGGTGGACGAAAACTATAAGCCGGAAGGCTTGAAAGATATCAAGTACTTCGCTTCGGACCGGGATCCGTCCACACGCTACATGGTGGGAGATGCGGCTGACAAGTTCCACGAGCTGGTGGAGGCTGCTGCGGAGGACGGTTACACCATCGTCATGACGACGGCCTATCGGTCCTACGGGTTCCAGACGATCCTCTGGAACAATTACGTGGCGAAACACGGCGAGGAGAAGGCCAATACCTTCAGCGCACGACCGGGACAGAGCGAACATCAGACGGGGCTCTGCACCGATGTTTCTTCGCCCAGCGTCAATTACCAGTTGACCACCAAGTACGGAGAAACGCCCGAGGGCATGTGGCTGGCGGAACACGCCCACGAGTATGGCTTTATCATCCGCTATCTCAAGGGAAAAGAGGATATAACGGGGTATCAGTATGAGCCGTGGCACATCCGCTACGTGGGTGTGGAGGCGGCCAGCTATATTTATCAGGAACAAATTACATTGGAAGAATATCTGGACATTCTGGATTAGTGGACAAAGGATGTAAATAATCAAGGAGGAAAACAAATGGCATTTTATTTCACAGAACCGTCGCGCACCTTTAGCGAATACCTGCTGGTTCCCGGCTATTCCAGCTCGGAATGCCGTCCGGAGAACGTCAGCCTGAAGACGCCGGTCACCAAGTTTAAAGTCGGCGAAAAGCCGGCCATCGAAATGAACATTCCCATGGTTTCCGCCATCATGCAGGCGGTTTCCGGAGAGAAGATGGCGGTGGCCCTGGCACGGGAAGGCGGTATTTCGTTTATCTACGGTTCCCAGTCCATCGAAGAGGAAGCGGCCATGGTCAGAAGAGTCAAGGCGACCAAGGCGGGTTTCGTACGGTCCGACTCTAACATCCGCCCCGACCAGACGCTGGCCGATGTTCTGGAGATGAAAGAAAAGAGCGGTCACTCCACGGTTGCCGTCACCGATGACGGTACGGCGGAAGGTAAGCTGGTCGGTCTGGTAACCAGCCGCGACTACCGCGTTTCCAGAATGTCTCTGGATACCAAGGTCAGCGAGTTCATGACGCCCAGAGAAAAGCTGATCTATGCAGAGGAAGGCGTGACCCTGTCCGAAGCCAACGACATCATCTGGGATCACAAGCTGAATGCCCTGCCCATCATCGCCAAGGATGGACGGCTGGCATATTTCGTATTCCGCAAGGACTACGATTCTCACAAGAACAATCCGCTGGAGCTGCTGGATGCGCAGAAGCGCTACATCGTAGGCGCCGGTATCAATACCCGCGACTACAAGGAGCGGGTTCCCGCGCTGGTGGACGCCGGTGTAGACGTGCTGTGTCTGGATTCCTCCGAGGGCTTCTCCGAGTGGCAGAAGCTGGCCATCGACTGGATCCGTCAGGAATACGGTGACACCGTCAAGGTAGGTGCTGGAAACGTCGTGGATAAGGAAGGCTTCGACTTCCTGGCAGACTGCGGCGCCGACTTCATCAAGATCGGTATCGGCGGCGGTTCCATCTGCATCACTCGCGAACAGAAGGGTATCGGCCGCGGCCAGGCTACGGCTGTCATCGAGGTGGCAAAGGCCAGAGACGAGTATCTGAAGAAGACTGGAATCTACATTCCTATCTGTTCTGACGGCGGCATCGTTCACGACTATCACATGACCCTGGCGCTGGCCATGGGTGCCGACTTCCTGATGCTGGGCCGTTACTTCGCCAGATTCGACGAGAGCCCCACAGCAAAGCTGAAGATCAACAACAATTACGTGAAAGAATACTGGGGCGAAGGTTCCAACCGAGCCAGAAACTGGCAGAGATACGATCTGGGCGGTAAGGGAAAGCTGTCCTTTGAAGAGGGCGTGGATTCCTACGTTCCTTACGCCGGAAGCCTGAAGGATAACGTTCACGCTTCTCTGGCCAAGGTTCGCTCCACCATGTGCAACTGCGGCGCGCTGACCATTGCGGAGTTGCAGCAGAAGGCCAAGCTGACGCTGGTTTCCGCGACCAGTATCGTGGAGGGCGGAGCTCACGACGTTCAGCTGAGAGATTCCTCCAATTCCGGAAGATAAGAAGGAAAGAAGTTATACTGAGACAACCTACAGCAGCAGGCAGCGCCGGCGCAGAGATGGCTGCGGTTGACATATTGAGAAATGACATTGATAAGGAGAGGTGCTATGGATTTTCAGGGAATTTTAGTGGTCGATTTCGGCGGCCAGTACAATCAGTTGATTGCGAGACGCGTCAGAGAGACCAATGTATACTGCGAGATCGTCCCCTACACGAAGTGCCTGGACGCGATGAGAGAAAAGAAGCCTCAGGGCGTGATCTTCACCGGCGGTCCCAGCAGCGTTTATGAAGAGGGGGGCGCCTCAGCTTCCACGCGAGGTGTTCGAGATGGGAATCCCCATTCTGGGGATCTGCTACGGCGGTCAGCTGATGGCCCACGTGTTGGGCGGAAAGGTGACCAGCCCCGACTTTAAGGAGTACGGCCGGGTCCACCTGCTTGCCGGTTCTCAGAAGAGCACAGTTTCGGCCCATTTCAGTACGCTGTTTGACGGCATTGCCGCGGATACCATGTGCTGGATGAGCCACACGGATTACATCGAAGAGGTTCCGGAGGACTTTGTGGTCACGTCCTACACGGCCAACTGTCCGACGGCATCCATGGAAGATACCAAGCGGAAGCTGTATGCGGTGCAGTTTCATCCGGAGGTGCATCACACGCCCTTCGGTCAGAAGCTGTTGAAGAATTTCGTGTTTAAGATCTGCGGCTGCGAGCCCAACTGGCTGATGTCAGACTTCGCTCAGACGAAGGTGAAGGAGATCCGCGAGAAGGTGGGCGACCGGAAGGTGCTGTGCGCTCTGTCCGGCGGCGTGGATTCTTCTGTTGCTGCGGTTCTGGTTCACAGGGCCATCGGCGACAATCTGACCTGCATTTTCGTGGATCACGGCCTTCTGCGCAAGGACGAGGGCGACCAGGTGATGGAGGTCTACGGAAAGCAGTTCAACATGCGCATCAAGCGGGTCAATGCTCAGGAGCGTTTCTTAGGGAAGCTGAAGGGCGTCACCGATCCGGAGACGAAGAGAAAGATCATCGGTGCGGAATTCATCAATGTGTTCGATGAAGAAGCGGCCAAGTTATACCAGGAGGAGGGCGGTATCGACTTCCTGTTACAGGGAACGATCTATCCCGACGTGGTGGAAAGCGGCACGGGCCAGGCGGCTGTGATCAAGAGCCACCACAACGTGGGCGGCCTTCCGGAACACATGAAGATGGAGCTGTTGGAGCCTCTGCGGACGCTGTTCAAGGACGAAGTCCGCGCCGTAGGTGAAGAACTGGGTATCGCCAGCGAACTGGTATGGCGCCAGCCCTTCCCCGGTCCCGGTCTGGCCATCCGTTGCCTCGGTGAGGTCACCGAGGAGAAGCTGCGGATCATCCGCGATTCCGATGCGATCCTCCGGGAGGAGATCGCCAAGGCCGGTCTGAACAAGTCCATCTGGCAGTATTTCACCGTCCTTCCCAACATCCGTTCCGTGGGCGTTATGGGCGACTTCCGTACCTACGATCACACCGTAGGAATTCGCGCCGTCACCTCCGTGGACGGCATGACCTCCGACTGGGCACGGATCCCCTACGACGTTCTGGAAGTGGTCTCCAACCGCATCGTTAACGAAGTGAAGGGAGTCAACCGCATCGTGTACGACATCACCAGTAAACCGCCTTCAACGATTGAGTGGGAATAAATTCATCCAAAAAGAGAAAGCTCGCAGAAATGACTGCGGGCTTTTGTTTCTCATTTCGAATAACGCTCCTGGGGTCATTATATCATCTTTCCTGGCATCTGTGATAGAAGTTCATCAACGCAAACGAGAAGAATC
>JAGATO010000072.1 GCA_017621195.1 Bacillota bacterium
GCATCGTTCAGCCGAAGCTGTCGGAGATGGTTCTGGAGGAGCCGGAGATCTTCAAGCAGGGAAGCAAGTTCGGCGTCAGGCTGAGGGCCAGGGCATCCAGCCTGCATCTGATCCGAACGGGGATCTCCACCGAGGTGTCGCCGGTGGTGGGGACGGAGAAGCAGAGCGAGGATCTGATCCGCTATCTGCTCAGCGAATTCGAGTCGGATCCCAAGAAGATCTGGGATACCAACATCTTTGGAAAATCCCTGCAGGAGATGGTGACGGAGCAGATGGAAACCAAGCTGGGAAGCGTTCCGGAGAACGTCCGGGAGAAGATGCAGCACGCTCTGCAGAAGATCAGCGACGAGGGAAAGGAATACATGATCTGCATCGTCTTCTGACGATGGAAGCGCCCCTGCCGAGAGGGCCGAAAACACAGCGGAGCGGCGCGTTGGCGCCGCTTTTCTATTGACAGGAAAGGCAGAACAATGTAACATATATTATGTATGAATAGAAACAAAATAAGGTATGAGTTCCGCTGCGGAATAAAGGGAATTCGGTGCAAATCCGAAGTGAACCCGTCACTGTGACAGGGAGCGAAGCGCAGTATGCCATTGGACACGTGTCCGAGAAGGTGCGCCCAGCTGTGATCTGAAGCCAGGAAACCTGCTCATGCCAATTTTGACCAGTGACTGCGGTGATCAGTTATCGGATAATCGGACGGCAAAAAGAAAAGCTGTCTGATTTTGCATGCAGTTCGCCGGACTGCATATTTTTATGCGCGGATTTTCGCCATAGGCGCAATGCGCAGATCGATCGCCGGACGTGCGGGGAAAGGAGCAAACCGTGCTGGAACACTATATTTCCGTAGGGCAAAAGCGACTGCGCTGCGGCTATACCACGGGAACCTGCGCCGCGGGAGCGGCGGCAGCGGCGGCGGAAGCTCTGCTCTCCGGTCGCGTTCCCCCATCCCTCCGGTTGGAAACACCGGCCGGGATTTCGGTTTTTTTGGAGCCGGAGCTGGTGGAACAAAGCCGTGACCGCGCGGTCTGCGGCGTGAGAAAGGACGCCGGCGATGACTGCGATGTCACCGACGGTACGCTGATCGTGGCCACCGTGACCCGGATTCCTTCCGGTATCGAGATCGACGGCGGTGAAGGCGTGGGTCGGGTCACCCGCCCCGGACTGAACCAGCCGGTGGGCGAGGCGGCCATCAACGCGGTTCCGCGGCGGATGATCGAAGAACAGCTGCGAGAGGTGCTGAAGCGCTCCGGTCAATCGTGCGGCCTCCGGGCGGTGATTTCCGCACCGGAAGGAAAAGCGCTGGCGGAGCGGACCTTCAATCCCCGTCTCGGTATCGAAGGCGGCATTTCCATCCTGGGTTCCACCGGCATCGTCCGTCCCATGAGCCGTCAGGCTCTGGTGGATACCACCCGGGTGGAGATGGAGATGCGGCGGGCCGAGGGCGTGACCGATCTGCTGATGACGCCGGGAAACTACGGGGCGGAATTCGCTGAGGAGAAGCTGGGACTGGATATGAACGGCGGCGTTCAGTGCTCCAACTTCATCGGAGAGGCGGTGGACTGCGCCGTCAATCTGGCCTTTTCCTCCCTGCTTCTGGTGGGCCACATCGGAAAGCTGTGCAAGTTGGCCGCCGCAATCATGGACACCCATTCCCGGGCCGCCGACGGTCGTCGGGAGGTGTTCGTCACCCACGCCATGCTCTGCGGTGCGTCGCTGCCGCTGCTTCGGCGGCTGTACGATGCGGTGACCACCGATGCGGCGCTGGAGCTTCTGGCTCAGGAGGGGCTTGCTCAGCCGGTGATGGATTCCATCGCTGCGGCGGCGGGACAGGCTCTCCAGCGGCGGGCCGGTACCATGAGGACCGAACTCATCTTATTTTCTCAAAGCGCCGGACTGTCGGCAGCGACGGCCGGTGCGGAAGAGCTTTTGACGAAACAACCGAACAGGAGGTTAGTATGATACATTTTGTTGGCGCCGGTTCCGGCGCAGAGGATCTGATTACGCTGCGGGGTGCCAGACACCTGCAGGAGGCCGATGTGGTGATCTACGCCGGTTCCCTGGTGAATCCCGCTCTGCTGTCTCACTGCCGTCCGGACTGTGAGATCCACGACTCCGCTTCCATGACGCTGGAAGAGGTTCTGGCGGTGATGGATCGGGCCGAGGCAGAGGGCAAGACCACGGTTCGCCTTCACACGGGCGACCCGTCCATCTACGGCGCCATCCGCGAGCAGATGGACGCGCTGGAAGAGAGAGGGTTCGAGTACGATGTGACGCCGGGCGTCTCCTCCTTCTGCGGAGCCGCTGCCGCGCTGAGGGCCGAATACACTCTGCCCAACGTGAGCCAGACCGTCATCATTACCAGAGCGGAGGGCCGCACGCCGGTACCGGAGAAGGAACAGCTGAAGAAGCTGGCGTCCCACGGCAGCACCATGGTGCTGTTCTTGTCCTCCAGCCTGCTGGAAAAGGCTCAGGCCGACCTGATGGAAGGAGGCTACAGCCCCGATACGCCGGCGGCCATCGTCTACAAGGCAACGTGGCCCGATGAGAAGGTGTATCGCTGCACCGTGTCCACTCTGGCGGAAACGGCCCGCACCAACGGCGTGACCAAGACGGCGCTGATCACGGTGGGAGGATTCTTAGGAGATCAGTACGAGCGGTCGTTACTGTACGATCCCGGATTTTCTCACGGCTGTCGCGAGGCTTCCAAGTGATCGCCCTCATCGCCTTTACGAAGCGGGGATGCCAGCTGGGACGAAGGCTGGCGCAGCACCTTTCCGGACAGCTGTGGACCACGGACCGTCTGGCGGAGGAAATGGGACTGCCGGGCTGCGGTTCTCTGAGCCGTTGGACCGGAGAGCGGTTTTCCGATTGCGAGGCCCTGGTGTTCGTGTCGGCGTCCGGCATCGCCGTACGGGCCATCGCGCCCTTTGTGAAGGATAAATTCTCCGACCCGGCGGTGGTTTCCGTGGACGAGGCGGGAAGGTTCGCCGTGCCTCTCCTTTCGGGCCACGTGGGCGGAGCCAACGATCTGGCCCGGCGCATCGCAGCCGTCACCGGCGGTCAGGCCGCCGTGTCCACGGCTACGGATGTGAACGGGCTGTTTGCCGTGGATCAGTGGGCGAGAGAACAGGGCCTGGTCATCGTGGAGCGCAGCAGCGCCAAGCAGGTGTCAGCGGCTCTGTTGGAAGGACAGCCGGTGGGGCTGATGTCCTCATTTCCCATCGCGGGAACGATACCGCGGGGGCTGGTGACCATGGAGGACGAAGGGGAAAAACGGCCCGGAGCAGGGATCGTCATTTCCCTTACGGCGCGAAAACAGCCCTACGACGTGACGCTTCATCTGGTGCCCAGGGTCATTACGCTGGGCGTGGGCTGTCGACGCGGCGCCCCTCACGAACAGCTGGAAGCGGGGCTTTTGGAATTTCTGGAACAAAACGCCATTCCGGTTCAGGCCGTCTGCGGCCTGGCCACCATCGATCTGAAAAAAGAAGAACCGGGACTGCTGGCCATGGCCGCCCATCGCGGCTGGCCCGTCACCTGCTTTACGGCAGAGGAGCTGGCAGAGGAGGAGGGGGCCTTTGCGCCTTCCGCCTTCGTACAGCAGGTCACCGGAGTAGATAACGTATGTCAGAGAGCGGCTCAGCGGGCGGGAGGAACGGTGTTCGTTCCCAAGACCGTCTGCCACGGAGCCACCTTTGCCGCAGCCGCAGGCAGCGTGTCGCTGACCTGGGAGACACAGGAGGATAGAAAATGAAGAAATTGTACATCGTTGGTCTGGGACCGGGCGGCGGAAGAGATCTGACCGGCCGGGCCAGGGAGGCGCTGGAAGCCTCCGACGTGATCGTGGGATACACCGTTTACGTGGATCTGGTTCGGGCGGAATACGGCCACAAGGAGCTGCTGTCCACGCCCATGAAGAAAGAACAGGAGCGCTGTGAAATGGCGCTGGCTCTGGCCGATGAGGGAAAGACCGTGGCCATGGTCTGCTCCGGCGATCCCGGCGTCTACGGCATGGCGGGGCTGTGCTACGAGCTGTCGCCTCGCTGGCCTCAGGTGGAGCTGGAAGTGGTTCCCGGAATCACGGCAGCCTGCGGCGGCGCGACGGTGCTGGGAGCGCCACTGATGCATGACTTCTGCCTGGTGTCGCTGTCGGATCTGATGACGCCCTGGGAGAAGATCGAAGCCCGGCTGGCGGCGGCGGGACAGGCGGATTTCGTCCTGTGCCTGTACAACCCCTCCAGTAAGAAGAGAAAGGACTATCTGCAGAAGGCCTGCGACATCCTGCTGCAGTACAGGGGTCCAAAGACGCCCTGCGGCTACGTGAGCCAGATCGGAAGGGACGGCGAAAGCTATACTCTGCTGACTCTGGAAGAGCTGCGTCAGGCGGAAGTGGACATGTTTACCACCGTATTCGTAGGAAACAGCCAGACCAAGGTCATCGGCGGCCGACTGGTGACGCCTCGGGGGTATCTGCAGCGATGAGAGTACTGGTATTCGGCGGGACAACCGAAGGCCATCAGCTGTCCCAGAGGCTGGCGGAGTCCGGCTGTCACGTGACCTGCTGCGTGGCGACGGAGTACGGTCGGGACGTGCTGGAGCCCCGGGAGGGGATGACGGTGCGCACGGGCCGCATGAGCGAAGAGGAAATGGAAGCGGAGATGAGGTGCGGCTACGACTGCGTGGTGGACGCCACCCATCCCTATGCGGCTCAGGTCAGCGAAAATATCCGCAGTGCGGCGCAGAGAGCAGGACTGGACTATCAGCGGCTGCTGCGCCCCAGCCAGCTGACGGCGGACGGCGCGGACGAGGACGGGATCCTCTGGGCCGACGACGCAAAAGCGGCGGCGCGGCTGATCGAAGCTACGGAAGGAAACGTGCTTTTGACCACCGGCAGCAAGGATCTGGCAGCCTTTGCTGCGATCCCGGGATATCAGGAGCGGCTGTGGGTCCGGATTCTGCCCAATATGGACAGCCTGTGCACGGCGCTGTCTCTGGGATATCCGGGCTCTCACATCATCTGCATGCAGGGCCCCTTTTCCCGTAAGATGAACGTGGCCACGCTGGAATCGATGAACGGAGCTCTGCTGGTGACCAAGGATACGGGGAAGGCCGGCGGCTTCGGAGAAAAGGCGGCGGCGGCCCGAGAGGCCGGCGCCCGGCTTCTGGTGATCCGGCGGCCCGTGAAGGAACAGGGGCTGGAGCTGGAAGCCATGTTGGAACTGCTCACAGGAGGAAGGGTATGAAGACCTGTTATTTGATTGGCATCGGAATGGGAAATCCCGATACGCTGACCTGCGGCGCGCTGCGGCGGATCGAGGGCTGCGGCCTGTTGATCGGCGCGAAGCGCATGCTTTCGGGCTTTGAAGATCATCCCGGAAAAAAGCTGGCGTTGATCCGGGCGGAGGACATCGCTGCGGCGGTGCGGGAATACGACGGAGACTGCGCTGTTTTGCTGTCCGGGGATCCCGGCTTTTACAGCGGCGCGGCCAAGCTGTACGACCTGCTTTCGGACGTGGCGGTGGAGACGATCCCGGGAATCTCGTCGGTGAACTATTTCTGCGCCAGACTCCACCGGAGCTGGCAGGATGTGAAGCTGGTGTCGGTTCACGGCCGGGCGGCCAACGCTCTGGGAGAGATCCTGTCCCACGAAGCCACCTTCCTTCTGACGGGAAACAACTGCAAGGCAGAGGAAATCTGCCGACAGCTGGTCGAAGCGGAGCTGGGCCATCTGACCGTCCACGTGGGGCAGAACCTGTCCTATCCGGAGGAAGAAATCGTCTCCGGTCGGGCGGACGAACTGATGGACCGCTGCTTTGACACTCTGGCGGTGATGGTAGTGGAAAATCCGACACCTACCGCGTGGAAGGCGGGAGCGCCCTGCCTGTGGGACGATCAGCTGATCCGGGGAAAGACGCCCATGACGAAGGAAACCGTCCGCCTGTTGGCTGTGGCCCGGTTGAACGTACAGCCTCACAGCACGGTATGGGACGTGGGAGCCGGTACCGGCTCCGTATCGGCGGCCTGTGCCATGGCGGCCTGGAAGGGTCAGGTGTGGGCCGTGGAGAAGAACGAAGAAGCGCTGGAGCTGATCCGGACCAACCGAACGGCGCTGGGGCTGACCAATCTGTGGATCGCGGCGGGAGAAGCGCCGGAGGCATTGCAGAAGCTTCCTGCGCCGGACTGCGTATTCGTGGGTGGGTCCTCCGGCTCCATGAGCGGCATTTTCCGAGCGGCCCTGGAAAAGAATCCGTCGGCGCGGATCTGCCTGACGGCGGTGAGCCTGGAAAGCCTGACGGACGGCCTGAACTGCATGAAGGAATTCGGCCTGACCGAGGTGGACGTGACCCAGATCTCGGCGGCTCAGGCGAAAGAACTGGGCCGGTATCACATGATGATGGGTCAGAATCCGGTCTGGATCATTTCGGGGGAGGGAAGACCATGACGACACCTCGCATACTGTTCTGCGCGCCGGCATCCGGCGGCGGAAAGACTACGGTGACCTGCGCCGTACTGAGGGCATTTCTGCGGCAGAACATCCGGCCCATGGCCTGCAAGTCGGGCCCGGACTACATCGATCCCATGTTTCACAGCCGTGTTCTGGGAGCGCAGAGCTGCAATCTCGATCTGTTTTTCTTCCGGCCGGAAACGGCCCGGAGCCTGTTGGCCCGCTGCTCTCAGGGAGCGGACCTCACCGTTTTGGAGGGGGCCATGGGATATTATGACGGGATCAACATGAGCAGCCGGGCGTCGGCCTGGGAACTGGCTGCGGTGACGGAAACGCCTGCCGTGCTGGTGGTGGACGGCCGGGGTAGGGCGCTGTCCGCGGCAGCGGAGGTCAGAGGATTTCAGAGCTTCCGGGAGAACAGCCGCATCTCCGGCGTGATTCTCAACCGCGTCTCCCCCATGGTATATCCTCGGTTGGCCGAGACCATCCGGAAGGAGACTGGACTTCCCGTCTTCGGTTACCTGCCGGTGATGGAGGACTGCTCCATCGAAAGCCGCCATCTGGGACTGGTGACGGCGGCGGAGATCGAGGATCTGCAGGCTCGGCTGGACCGCCTGGCGGATCAGGCGGAACGGACCATCGATCTGGACGGACTGTTGGCTCTGGCCCGAAGCACCGGAGCGCTGGATGAAACCGTGGAGCTGCCCGAACCGGTAGCCGGACATCCCCGGATCGCCGTAGCCCGAGACAAAGCGTTCTGCTTCTACTACGAAGCGTCCCTTCAGGTACTGCGGGATCTGGGAGCGGAGATCGTGGATTTTTCGCCGCTGGAGGACAGGAAGTTGCCGGAGAATATCGGCGGTCTGTATCTGGGCGGCGGTTATCCGGAGCTCTACGCTCAACAGCTGTCCCAAAACGAGTCCATGCTAGCCGCGGTGAAGGAGGCGGTGAAGGCGGGACTTCCCACCGTGGCAGAATGCGGCGGTTTTCTGTATCTGGGAGAGGCGCTTCAGGACGATCAGGGCCGAAGCTGGCCCATGGTGGGAGCCCTCTCCGGGGAAGGATTCCCTACGGGAAAGCTGAGTCGGTTCGGCTATGTAACGCTGACGGCCAGGGGTGACAGCCTGCTGTTCCGTCAGGGCGACTCCATTCCCGCCCACGAGTTTCACTATTGGGACAGCACCTGCTGCGGCGGGGATTTCACGGCGGAAAAGCCTCTGTCCCAGCGGAGCTGGACGGCCGGAATCGGTACGGCAACCATGTACGCCGGATTCCCTCACTTCCACTTTGCGGCCAGACCGGAGGCGGCCCGGCGGTTTGTGGAAGCGGCGCTGGCCTTTGAAAAAAGAGAATGCGGACCGGAGGTGGATCGATGAGTCACTTCGCGGTTTTGCTCCTGGGCTTCGCCGTGGATCTGTTCCTGGGCGATCCCCGGTGGCTGCCTCATCCGGTGCAGGGCATCGGCTGGCTGATCTCCGTTCTGGAAGGCGGCTTGCGGAAGCTGTTTCCGAAAACGGAACGGGGCGAGCTTCTGGCAGGCGGCGTGCTGGTGGTCTGCGTGATGGGTCTGACGGGGCTGTCCACCGGACTGGCGCTGTGGATCGCAGCCATGATCCATCCCGCGCTGAAGACGGTGGTTTCCGTGGTGATCTGCTGGCAGATCCTTGCCGTCAGATCCCTGCGCACCGAAAGCATGAAGGTGGTGAAGGCCCTGGAAACGGGGTCGCTGGACGACGGTAGACTGGCCGTTTCCATGATCGTGGGACGCGATACGAAGCAGCTGTCGGAAGAGGAAGTGCTGGCTGCCGCCGTGGAGACGGTGGCGGAAAACAGCGCCGACGGCATTCTGGCGCCCCTGCTCTGGGCGGCGGTGCTGGGCCCGGTGGGCGGCATGTTCTACAAGGCGGTCAACACCATGGATTCCATGGTTGGCTACCAAAACGAACGATATCTGTACTTCGGACGGGCGGCGGCGCGGTTGGACGACGTGTGCAATTTCCTGCCGGCCCGGATCGCCGGATTTCTGATGTGCGTGGCTGCAGCCTTTGGCTTCGATGCCAAAAACGCCTTCCGCATCTTCTTCCGGGATCGAAACAATCATAAATCTCCCAACTCCGCCCATACGGAGGCGGCATGTGCCGGCGCTCTGGGCCTGCTGTTGGGAGGAACCCACCTGTACTTCGGCGTACCGGTGGAAAAACCCACCATCGGCGACCGGCAGCGGTCCATTGAGCGGGCGGATGTGAAGCGGGCCAACGATCTGGCTCTGATCACCGCAGTTCTGGCGCTTTTGCTGTTCGACGTTCTGCCCATGGTGCTGTTATACGGATAGTCAGGAGGCTTGTATTTATGACTTTCGGACATGGCGGAGATCTGGTCTCCGCCCGGAACATCTATTCGGGAGAGATCCTGGACCTTTCGGTCAATATCAATCCTCTGGGAACGCCGCCTGCGGTGGCGGAAGCGGCCCGGAACGCGCTGGAACGGGTGGGAGAATATCCCGACCCCCAATGCCGCTGTCTGCGGCAGGCCATCGCGGAGAGGGACGGAGTTTCCCCCGAGAAGATTTTCTGCGGAAACGGTGCGGCGGAGGTGATCTTCCGGCTGGCTCTCGTGCTGCGGCCGGAAAAGGCCCTGCTGACGGCCCCCACCTTTTCGGAGTACGAAGCGGCCCTGCGTCAGCTGGGCTGCGACTGCGGGTTCCACGTTCTGCGTCAGGAGGAAAACTTCGACGTGACGGAACGCATTTTGGAAGACATCGTGCCGCCGGTACGGCTGGTGGTGCTGTGCAGCCCCAACAACCCTACGGGACGGCTGATTTCCCGGGAGCTGTTTCGAGCGATTCTGGACAGATGCCGTCGGATCGGCGCTCACCTGATGGTGGACGAGTGCTTCCTGCCGCTGGCCTGCGGAGGCCGCGGCCTGGCAGACGAGCTTTCGGAATGGCCGGAGCTGTTTCTGCTGCGGGCCTTCACCAAGTCCTACGCCATACCGGGCCTGCGAATGGGCTACGGCCTGGGCGATGCCGGGCTGGTGGAGAGGCTGACGGCCATGGGACCCTGCTGGAACGTTTCGGGACCGGCCCAGGAGGCGGGAATCGCCTGTTGCCAGCTTCCCCAATGGCCGGAGGAAGGGCGGAAGCTGCTTTCGCAGCAGCGCCCACGGCTGATCGCGGGACTGGAACGGCTGGGCTGCCAGGTCATTCCGGGGCAGGCCAACTACCTGCTGTTTCGCCTTTGCGGCATCACCGATCTGAAGGAGCGGCTGTTGCGTCGGGGCGTCCTGATCCGCAGCTGCGCCAACTACCGGGGCCTGACGGCGGACTGGTATCGGGTGGCGGTCAAACAGGAAGAAGAGAATCAACGGTTTTTAACGATATTGCGCGAAGAATTGGAGGAATAGCATGGCGAAGGCGATCATGGTGCAGGGCACCACATCCAATGCGGGAAAGAGCTTTCTTGCGGCGGCGCTCTGCCGCATTTTCAAACAGGACGGCTACAGCGTAGCTCCCTTTAAATCTCAGAACATGGCTTTGAATTCCTTCATTACGGCCGACGGTCTGGAAATGGGCCGGGCTCAGGTGATGCAGGCGGAGGCGGCGGGCATCGCTCCCACGGTAGAGATGAATCCCATCCTGCTGAAGCCCACCAACGACACGGGCTCTCAGGTCATCGTCAACGGCGAGGTGCGGGGCGTCATGAGCGCCCGGGACTATTTCCGCTTTAAGAAAGAGCTGATTCCCGACGTGATGAAGGCCTACACCGCATTGGCGGACAGCCACGACATCATCGTACTGGAAGGAGCCGGAAGTCCGGCGGAGATCAACCTGAAGCAGGAGGACATCGTCAATATGGGCATGGCAGGCATGGCGCAGGCGCCGGTGCTGCTGTGCGCCGATATCGACAAGGGCGGCGTCTTCGCTTCTCTATACGGTACGGTGCTGCTCCTGGAGCCGGAGGAACGGGCAAGAGTCAAGGGCCTGATCATCAACAACTTCCGGGGAGACAAGACCATTCTGGATCCGGGCGTGGAGATGCTGGAACAGCTGACGGGAATTCCCGTGGTAGGCGTGGTTCCCCATCTGCAGGTGGATCTGGACGATGAGGATTCGCTGACGGAGCGGTTCGACCGGCAGGAAGGAAAGGGCCTGGTGGACATCGCCGTGATCCGGCTGCCCCGAATTTCCAACTTCACCGATTTCAACTCGCTGGCGCGGTTGCCGGAGGTTTCCCTGCGCTACGTCAAATCCGCGGCTCAGCTGGGAAGTCCCGACGTGATCATTCTTCCGGGAACGAAGAACACCATGGACGACCTGCGGTGGCTGCGGCAGAGCGGCCTGGAGGCCGCCATTTTGAAGCATGCATCCAACGGCGGAGCCGTGGTGGGAATCTGCGGCGGGTACCAGATGCTGAGTCGGACGCTGTCCGATCCGGAGGGCGTGGAAGCCGGCGGCGAGCTGCGGGGCATGGGCCTTCTGGACGCGGATACGGTGTTCATCGGAGAGAAGGAACGCACCAGAGTCACCGGGCGCATGGAACGCGCCCAGGGCATCTTCCGGGATCTGAACGGAACAGCCTTTACGGGATATGAGATCCACATGGGACAGACCTCCGGAACCACGGATCTGGCCCGGCTTTCCCAAGATGGGCAGGAAAAGAACGACGGCATGGCCTGCGGCAACGTCTGGGGCAGCTACGTCCACGGCATTTTCGATCAGGGGCAGTTTGCCCACGGCTTCGTGTCTTGCCTGTTGAAGGCCAAGGGTCTGGACCCGGCCCAGGGTGTGGAGGACTGGAACGAATATAAGGAACGACAGTACGACTTGCTGGCCGACGGCGTCCGCAAGTCCATGGATATGGAACGGATCTACAGGATCATGGAGGAAGGAATATGAAAGTAGAATTACAGAGGGTGGCTCCGGCCCAGATCGAGGCAAGGAGCATGGAGATCATCCGATCGGAGCTGACAGAGCCTCTGGATCCGGAAAACGAAGCCGTGATCCTGCGGGCCATTCACACTACGGCGGATTTTGACTATGCGAAGAACCTTTGCTTTTCGCCGGAAGCGGTGCGCCGGGGCGTGGAGGCTCTGCGGGCCGGTGCGGATATCGTCACCGATACCACCATGGCCATGTCCGGCATCAACAAGCGCGTTTTGGCCAGGTTCGGCGGCCAGGTTTACAACTTCATCGCCGATCCCCAGGTGGCGGCTCAGGCAAAGGAACGGGGCGTGACCCGAGCCACCGTCAGCATGGAAAAGGCGGCTTCCATGGGAAAATCCATGATCTACGCCATCGGCAACGCGCCGACGGCTCTGGTCAGCCTGTACGAACAGTGGCAGGAGGGTACGCTGCCGACCCCGGCGCTGATCATCGGCGTTCCGGTGGGCTTCGTCAATGTTATGGAGGCCAAGGAACTGATCATGGAAATGGATTGTCCCTGGATCGTTGCAAGAGGACGAAAGGGCGGCAGCAATGTGGCGGCCGCCATCTGCAACGCGCTGCTGTATACCGCATCGGGAAATGAAAGAGAGTAAACCTATGAAAAAAGCAATTTTAGTCGTATCCTTCGGTACGGCGTACCGGGATACGCTGGAACAAACCATCGCTGCCACGGAGCGTGAGCTGGCGTTGGCCTATCCCGGTTGGGAAGTGCGCCGGGCCTTTACCAGCGGCGTAATCATCGAGAAGCTGCGCGAAAGAGACGGACTCATCGTGGACAATGTGGAGCAGGCCATGCAGCGCCTCAAGGAGGAAGGATTCACCTTCGTGGCCGTCCAGCCTACCCACGTGATCCCGGGAGAGGAATATGAGAAGATGCTGGCGAAGCTGGAACCCTGGCGTCTGGAAATGAGGGTTGCGGTGGGAATGCCGCTGCTGTACAGCCGGGAGGACTGCCTGGATGTGGCCAGTTCCGTTTTGGAGTGGCTGTCCCTGCCGGACGATGACGAAGTGCTGGTATTCATGGGTCACGGTTCGAACCATTCCGCCAACGAGGTCTATTCCCGGGTGGAACTCATGATGAACCTCCTCTGCCCTCGGATCTTAGTGGCAACGGCGGAGGGGGATTCCGGACTGGATTACGTAATGCAGTATCTGGCTCTGTGGTCGGATATCCGCAAGGTACGGCTGGCACCCTTCATGCTGGTGGCGGGAGAGCACGCCAGAAACGACATGGCAGGCGACGGAGATTCGTGGAAGCGTCGGCTTGAGGAGGCAGGCTACGAGGTGAGCTGTACCCTGCAGGGCCTGGGTCAGTGTAAGGCCGTTCGTCAGCGGTTCGTCCGCCACTGCGGTGTGGCGGTGGAATCGCTGCCCCGCACGGGAAAGCTGTGGGGCGTAGGCGTGGGCCCCGGCGATCCGGAGCTGCTTACCATGAAGGCCATCCGCGTTATGAAGGAGGCCGACGTGATCATGGTTCCCGACACTACCAAATCGGAGCAGACCGCTCTGAACATCGCCCGCAGCTATATCGAGGGAAAGGAACTGATCGCCGTGAAGACGTCCATGGTGAGGGATCGTTCCGTGGTAGATGCGGCTTACGAGGAAGCGGCGCGAAAGATCATCCGGCTGTTGAACGGAGGAAAACAGGTGGCGTTTCTGACCTTGGGCGATCCCACGGTCTATTCCACCTATATGTATATCCACGAGAAGGTGCAGAAACAGGGCTGCCAGGTGGAAGTGGTGCCCGGAATCACTTCCTTCTGCGCGGCGGCTGCCCGACTGAACATCTCCCTGTGTCAGGGAGCGGAGCCTCTGCTGGTGATCCCCGCGTCTCACGATACGGAATCGCTGATGAACGTACCGGCCAATCAGGTCTATATGAAGGCGGGCTCTTCCATCCTGGAATTGAAGAAACAGCTGGAAGAGCACGGACGGCTGGACCGCACGTCCATGGTGGAGAACTGTAGCATGGAAAATGAGAAGGTCTACGAAGATTTCTCCAAGCTGGAGGAGACCTCCGGCTATTTCTCTCTGGTCATCTCCAAGCTTGCCGAAGGAGGCAAGGCATGAGTCTGATTATGTCGGGGCTGGACTGCCATCGGGCGTCGTTGGACCTGCGGCAGCAGCTGGCCTTTTCCCGGGAAGGGGTGGAGGAGATCTCCCGGTGGCTGGTGAGACAGCCGGGAGTGGAGGGCTGCGTCCTCCTGTCCACCTGCAACCGGACGGAGCTGTACATCAGCGGTGAGACGGAGGAGCCCTGGCGGCTGCTGTGTCGGGGAACTCAAGTGTCGGAAGAAATCATGGAGCCCTATTTCGAAACGAGAACGGGTGAGGCTGCGGCCCGCCACCTGATGGAGGTGGCCTGCGGTCTCCACTCTCAGATTCTGGGTGAGGATCAGATCATTACCCAGGTCCGTACGGCCATGGAACTGGCGCAGAAGGCCGGTTCGGCGGATCCGGCCCTGTCGGCCCTGTTCCGTCTGACAGTGACCGCCGGAAAGAGGGCCAGGACTCAGGTTCGCATCACCCGGGGGATCCCCTCCATGGGAACCCGCTGTCGGGACATTCTGATCCGTGAGCTGGGCTCTCTGGAAGGAAAGAAGATCCTGGTCATCGGCAACGGTCAGATGGGCCGTCTGGCCGCAGAACTGCTGCAGAGGGCCGGTGCGGAGGTCAAGGTGACGCTGCGCACCTACCGCCACGGTGAGACGGTGATCCCTACAGGCTGCGGCACGATTCCCTACGAGGACAGGATCGCCGCGCTGGAAGGCATCGACGCCCTGGTATCGGCCACGGCCAGCCCCAACTACACGCTGACGGCGCAGCAGCTGGCTTCGGTTTCCAATCCTCCTGCGGTGGCTGTGGATCTGGCGGTACCCAGGGATATCGATCCGGAGTGTGCCAGGAGGATCCGCTGCTTCGACACGGATTCCATGGGAGAGGAAGGCCCCGGCAGTCCGGAGGAAGTGGCTGCCATGCAGGCCATCGCCGATGAGGAACTGGAGAAGTTCTTCCGCTGGCAGGATCGTCAGACCATGCCGTCCCAGCCTCTGCGCTTTCCGCTGTTTCTCGATCTGACCGGGAAGAAGGTGGTGCTGGTGGGCGGAGGAACCATCGCGTCGCGCCGCATCGGTACGCTGCGGCTGTTCGGATGTCAGATCGTGGTCATCGCGCCGGAGCTGAAGAGCCGGGAGGAGGATATCACCTGGATCCGGAGGCCTTATGAAATGGGCGATCTGGAAGGGGCCTATCTGGCCATTGCGGCCACGTCGGACCGGCAGGTGAACCATCAGGTGGGCGAAGAGGCTCACCGTCTGGGAATCCCCGTATCGGTGGCGGACTGCGAAGCGGAATGCAGCTTCTATTTCCCGGCCATCTGTCTGGGAGAAGAACTGGTGGCCGGCGTGGTATCGTCGGGCCGGGATCACAATCGGACGGCGCGGACGGCCCGTGAGATCCGAAAGCTATTGGAGGAGATGAAATGAAGATCAGAGTGGGAAGCCGGGAGAGCCGATTGGCGGTGATCCAGAGCCGGATGGTGATGGACGCCGTGGCAAAAGCCGTTCCCGATGCGGAGCTGGAGCTGGTGACCATGAAGACCACCGGCGACCGGATCCTGAATAAAACGCTGGATCAGATCGGCGGAAAAGGTCTGTTCGTCAAGGAACTGGATCAGGCCCTGCGGGATGACCGGGTGGACGTGACGGTCCATTCGCTGAAGGATATGCCCATGGAGGTGCCGGAAGATCTGCCTCTGGCGGCTTTTTCCCGGCGGGAAGATCCCCGGGATGCGCTGGTTCTGCCGGAAGGCGTTTCGGAGCTGGACCCCTCCCGCCCCATCGGCTGTTCGTCCCGGCGGCGTCAGCTGCAGCTGGCGGCGCTGTTTCCCGGCGTTGAGGTGAAGCCGGTGCGGGGAAACGTGCAGACGCGGTTGGCAAAGCTGGAGGCCGGAGAGTATTCGGCCCTGGTACTGGCGGCGGCCGGCCTGAAGCGGTTGGGTCTGGAAGGCCGCATCCATCGGTATTTTTCCGCCGAGGAGATGATTCCGGCGGCCGGTCAGGGTATTTTGGCGGTGCAGACGCGCCGCGGCATGGATCTGTCCTTCCTGGCAGCCGTGGCGGATGAAAAGGCTACAGTCTGCGCTCTGGCGGAGCGGGCCTTCGTTCGGGAGCTGGCCGGAGGCTGCAGTTCTCCCGTGGCGGCTCACGCCGTGGTGGAGCAGGGGACAGTGACGCTGACGGGGTTGTACGTCAGTCCCGACGAAACCGTGATCCGCAGGGGACGGATCGCCGGACCGAAAGAAGAAGCGGAACGGATGGGTCAGACGCTGGCCCGTCAGTTGAAGGAAGGGGAGTGAGGCCCGTGAGCGGAAAGGTAATATTGGTGGGCGCAGGTCCGGGAGATCCGGGACTGTTGACGGAGAAAGGTCATCAGGCCCTGTCCCAGGCCCAGGTGGTGGTGTTTGACCGTCTGGTGAGTCCGGCCATTTTGGCACTGATTCCGCCTCGGGCGGAGGCCATCGATGTGGGAAAGGAATCCTGCCACCATCCCGTTCCTCAGGAGGAGATCAACCGGATTCTTTTGGAAAAGGCCCTGGAGGGAAAGCGGGTCGTTCGACTGAAGGGCGGTGACCCCTTCCTGTTCGGACGGGGCGGCGAGGAACTGGAGCTGCTGGTGGAGCACGGTGTTCCCTTTGAGGTGGTACCCGGCGTCACATCGGCTCTGTCGGTACCGGCCTACGGAGGAATTCCCGTGACCCATCGGGATTTCTGTTCGTCGCTGCACATCGTTACCGGCCATGCCAGAGCCGGAAAGGAGCTTTCCATCGATTTCGAAGCGCTGCGCCGCACCGGAGGAACGCTGGTGTTCCTCATGAGCGTGTCGTCGCTGCCGAAGATCTGCAGAGGGCTTCTGGACGCCGGTATGGAACCGGAGATGCCTGCAGCCGTGGTGGAGCGCGGGACTCTGCCTCAGCAGCGTAAGGTGGTTTCCACGCTGGAACATCTGGCGCAGGATGTGGAGCAGGCGAAGATCAAGAGTCCGGCCATCATCATCGTGGGGAAGGTTTGTGGCCTTTCGGATCGGTTCGACTGGTTTGACGATCTTCCGCTGAAGGGAAAGACGGTGGTGGTCACCCGTCCGGCGGACCGCGCGGGAACGCTGTCGGCGCAGCTGCGTCAGCTGGGAGCCGACGTGGTGGATTATCCCTGCATCCGGACGGTGGCAAGAACGCCGGCGACGGAGCTGGATCGGGCCATCGAAGGGCTTTCGGCCTACCGTTGGCTGGTGTTTACCAGCCCCGTGGGACCGGGACTGTTCTTTGAACGGCTGCGCGCCGCGGGAAAGGACAGCCGCGCGTTGGCAGGCCTGCGGCTTGCCGCCATCGGTCCCAAGACGGCAGAAGCGCTGGAGAAGTTCGGCCTGACGGCCGATCTGGTTCCTGCGACCTACGATTCGGATCATTTAGCCCAGGCCATGAGCGGTGTGGAAGGCCCGGTTTTACTGTGCCGCGCCAGCCAGGGAAGCCCGGCTCTCCCGAATATTTTTGAAAAAAACGGCGTTCCTTTTGCGGACGTTCCGTGCTATGATACAGTATATGAGAACCCCGATCCTGCGCCGGTCCGAGCCCTGTTGGCGGAGCCCGTGTTGGTGACCTTCACCAGTGCATCCACGGTTCGCGGGTTCGTGGAAAGCCTTCCCGGTGTGGACCTGTCTCAGGTGACGGGCTGCTGCATCGGTCCTGCCACGGCGGCGGCGGCTGAGAAATACGGTATTTCCGTGGTGATTTCCAAAGAGGCCACCATGGAATCTCTGTTGGAATGTATAAAGGAAGTGTAACGTTATGGAACTTACGATTCGTCCCCGTAGGCTTCGGACCTGCGACAACCTGCGCCGCATGGTGCGCGAAACCAGAGTGTCTCCCGACAGTTTGATCTATCCTCTGTTTCTGGTAGAAGGTGAGAACATCAAAGAACCGATTCCTTCTCTGGACGGCCAGTACCGCTGTTCGCCGGACCGGGTCTGCGAAGAGATCAAGGCCTGCATGGAGGCCGGTGTCAGCCGCGTTCTGCTGTTCGGCATTCCGGCTCACAAGGATGCCTGCGGCTCTTCCGCCTGGGCGGAGGACGGCGTGGTTCAGCAGGGAATTCGGGCCATTAAGGCGGCCTATCCCGACTGCTACGTCATCACCGACGTCTGCATGTGCGAATATAC
>JAGATO010000073.1 GCA_017621195.1 Bacillota bacterium
ATTATGAAACAGCTGAAAAAAGTATTGGCAGTGGCATTGGTACGGGCTATGGTATTCGCCATGGCAGCCTGCGGCGGAAGCAGCGACGGCGGCGATGAAGCGGAAGCAGGAATCGCCGGAAAGAAGATTTCCGTCATGACCCCGTACCTGGGCTCCGTCACCACCAACCAGATGGTCGAATATCTGGAAACTAACCTGACCGCACTGGGCGCAGAAGTGTCCGTTGTCAACACCGATAACGACTTCGGCGAACTGGCCAGCAGAATCGAAGACGTAGTTGCTGCAGGCACCGACGGCATCGTTTTAGTCAGCGCAGACCCCAACCAGGTTGCCAACCAGCTGCAGGAAGCCTTTGGCGCCGACATCCCCGTATTCGGATGCGACAGCGGATTCATCGAAGGCATGCAGATCAACGCTACCAGCGATAACTACCAGATGGGTGAACTGATCGTCAAGTACCTGTTCGACGACCTGATGGGCGGTAAGGGTACCGTCATCGCTCTGACTCACAGACCGCATCCCGGCGTAGTCAAGAGATGCGAAGCCTTCGACGACCTGATCGCACAGTATCCCGACATCACCCTGATCACCGAACAGCACGTTCCGGCAGAACAGCCCATCAACGACGCACAGGATATCGTTGAAAACCTGCTTCTTGCCAACGCGGAAAAGGATTCCGTAACCGCAATCTGGGCAGCGTGGGACGAACCGGCCATCGGCGCAACTCAGGCTCTGATGGAAGCAGGACGCGACGAAGTTCTGGTTACCGGTGTTGACGGAAACGACCAGGCCGTAGCTCTGATCAACGAAGGAACCAACCTGAAGGCTACCGTAAAGCAGAACTTCGAAGGTATGGCTCAGATCGTTGCTGAACAGATGGAAAAATACTTTGCCGGTGAAGAACTGGAAAAGGGCGACATGTACGCACCTGCCACTCTGATCACCCCCGAAACAGCAGAATAACGCAAGCATTTTCTTCTTGAGAGCGGGCGTCGGATCCTTCGTCCGACGCCCTTTCTTATTACATAAAGACGGGAGGCAGGAACATTGCTGCTGAGAACAGAACACATAAGTAAACAATTCAATGGGATCTATGCCTTAAAAGATATCAATTTTGAACTTCTTCCGGGGGAGATTCACGGACTGGTCGGTGAAAACGGCGCAGGGAAGTCTACCCTGATCAAAATCCTGACCGGCGTGTACCGGTTGGACGAAGGCCAGGTGTACTGGGAAGACCAGAAGGTGTCCATCACCAATCCGGTGGAGAGCCGGGAGATCGGCATCAACGTCATTCACCAGGATCGCATTCTGATTCCGGCCTTCAACGGCGTGGAAAACGCCTATCTTGGAATGGAATACATTGTCTCGGGCGGAAAAATCGACTGGAAGACCATGGAGAAGAACGTGGCCGAGAAGGCCGAAAGCCTGGGCATCGAAATAGATTTGAAAAAGACGGCGGCCCAGCTGTCGCCGCCGCAGAAGACCTGCCTGGAGATCATCCGGGCCATGATGAAGGACTGCAAGCTGCTGATTCTGGACGAACCGACGGCGTCGCTGACCGACAAGGAGGCGGAGATCCTGTTCTCCATCATCGGAAAGCTGAAGGAGAAGGGAAACTCCATTCTGTACGTCACCCATCGCATGGACGAAATCTTCCGGCTGACGGATCGGATTACGATCTTTAAAAACGGCGCCATGGTAGAGACGGTGAACACCTGCGATGTGACCAAGGATGAGCTGGTGAAGAAGATGACGGACCAGTGGTCCAGCCAGGCCATCGAACATCGTGACAGCTTCGGTGACGTGATCTTTGAAGCGAAGAACATCGCCTCCAGGGACGGCATCGTCAAGGAAGGAAACCTGACGGCAAGGCGGGGAGAGATTCTGGGCGTCTTCGGTCTGGGCGGAAGCGGCCGAACGGAGCTTCTGGAGTGCATCTACGGCTATCGCCCCATGGTATCCGGAACGGTGTCCGTGGAAGGAAAGACCATCGCAAAGCCGTCACCCCGCAATTCCCTGAAGAACGGCATGGTTCTCATCTGTGAGGATCGCCGGGGAAAGGCCATGATCGGAAATTTGTCCATCCAGAATAACATCCTTCTGTCCAACATTGACGATTACGCCAAGGGCGGCGTCCTGGATGAGAAGCGGGAGACAAAGGATGCGGCGGATAAAGTAGAAACCCTGCAGATCAAGATTGCCGGGTTGAAGCAGAGGGCCATCGAGCTGTCCGGAGGAAACCAGCAGAAGGTGGTATTTGCCAAGGCTCTGATGAGCCGTCCCAAGGTATTCTTGTGCGATGAACCCACCCAAGCGGTGGATGTCAAGACCAGAAGCGAAATCCACAGACTGCTCCGGGAAGAAGCCGACGACGGCAGCGCCGTGATCTTCGTTTCTTCCGACCTGAAGGAGATTCTGGAGGTTGCCGACAACATTCAGATCGTATCCCGGGGCCGGACGAAGGAACTGTTGAAAAACGAAGGCCTGACCTCGGACCAGGTACTGGCTTATTGCTACGAATAACAAGGAAAGAAGGGTTTTTACCATGAAATCGAAACAACTGAATGCGAAGCATATCCTTCAAAGCTACGGAACGATTCTGGCCATGATCTTCATCATCGTGATCTTCAGCATCCTGCGGCCCGGTTCGTTCTGTACGATCCGAAACTTCATCAATATCACGCGACAGATGGCTCCGCTGATGTTTATTTCCATCGGCGCTACGCTGATCATGAGCGTCAACGAATTCGACCTGTCCGTCGGCAATATGGCAAGCCTGGGCGGCGTTCTGGCAGCTCTCATGGCGGTGCAGGGCCTTCCCATGGCTGCCTGCTTCCTGCTGCCCATGGTGATCTGCGGAATCATCGGCTGGTTCAACGGCTGGATCGTAGCCAAATTCCAGGTGCTTTCCTTCATTACCACTCTGGGCATGAGTACCGTTCTGTCCGGTATCATCTACCGGCTCACCGGAGGTGCCACGGTCTTTGAAAACATCCCCAAGAGCTTTACCTGGCTGGGAACCACCAAGCTTGGCCCCATTCCGCTTCTGTCCATTCTGATGCTGATCGCCACCGCCATCTTCTGGTTTCTGATGCGCCACATGTCCTTGGGACGCAAGATGTACGCCATCGGCGGAAACGAAGAGGCGGCCAAGATCGCCGGAATCAATGTCAAGAAATACAAGAACATCGCCTTCGCCCTGTGCGCCATCATGGCTTGTGTCACCGGCATGCTGGTAGCGTCCCGCGTAGGTTCGGCCAACACCACGGCCGGAGCCGGGTACTTCCTCCAGTCCTACGCTGCCGTCTACATCGGCTGCACCGTATCCAGAGAGGGCGTTCCCAACACCATCGGAACCTTCGTAGGCGCAGCGATCCTCACCATTCTGGCCAACGGTCTGACCATCATGCAGATGCCTACGTACATGCAGGACGTCATCACCGGCGCCATCATCATTCTGGCAGTCATCGCTCAGAGATTGGGCCGCGGTGACGCGAAATAGGTAGAGTGAGCGGAGGGTGATTCGACTATGAAATTACATACGGTTTGCAACGAAGCGATGAAGCGGTTATTGCGAAATCAGAGCCACAGCTTCGTAGGCTACCTGACGGCGGGATATCCCGACCGTGAGAGCTTTCTGCGGATCGTCAAGGGCTGTGAGGTCCGGGGACTTCACATCTTTGAGATCGGCTATCCCTCGCTGGATCCCTTTTCTGACGGCGAGGTGATCCGCAAGGCTCACGCCGCCGTGGACCCGAAGCTGCGGGAGGACATGAGCTTCTGGAAGGAGCTGCGGGAGACGATCTCAGCTCCCATCTGGCTCATGGGCTATACGGTGGATCTGATCGATTCGGGTATGTACCGAAAGCTGGCAGAGGCAGGATATATCGACGCATTGGTGATTCCGGACATGGATCACAGGAGCCGACTGGCGCTGAAAAAAGAAATGGAGTCTCTGGGCGTGGAAGTACTGGGCTTTACGTGCCATTCCTATGACGCTGGGGAAGTCCACGAGACGCTGGAGACGTATTCCATGATCTATCAACAGCTGTACAGCGGCCCGACGGGAATGCAGAACAACTCGGAGGACTATCTGGGACTGCTGGCGGAGAGTCGGAAGGAAAGCAATGCCTATCTGTTTGCCGGCTTCGGTATCGGTACGCCGGAACGGGCCTGCGAGCTTATAAAGCACGGCTTCGACGGCGTGATCATCGGAACGGCCATCATGAAGCGGCTGAACCAGTCGGAAGAGGAACTGTATCGGTTCGTCGGCCAGCTGGAGGAAGCGGTGGAAGGAGTGAAATAAATGTGTGAAAAGAAATATATCGCGGCGTTCGATATCGGAACCACGGCGGTGAAGGGCGTTCTTGCCTGTGAAGACGGTACGCTGACGGCCTCCCGTTCCATCGATATTCCCACGATTTTTGAAGGTGACAGGAAAGAACAGGATCCCAGAGTCTGGTACGATGCCTTCTGTGAGATCTCCCGGGGATTCTTCCGGGAGGGAGAAACGGGCTGCGGAGCAGTGACTCCCGATGGGATCATGGGCATCGTCATGAGCGGACAGATGCAGGATGTCATCCCGGTGGACGAAGAATTTCAGCCGGTGGGCAACGCCATCCTCTATTCCGATGGACGCGGCGAACCTCAGGCCCAAAGGCTTTTGGAACGCTTCGGCGCGGAGGAGATCGAGCGCATCACGGGAAATCACTGCGACGGCTCCCTGTCCTTCCCCAAGATCCTGTGGATGAAGGAAAACCAGCCGGAGCTGTTTTCCAGAGTATCGAAGATACTGATCAGCTCCAAGGACTACGTCATCGCCAGGCTGACCGGCGAGGCGGCAGGGGATGTGACGGCCTGCGCTACGGCCTGCGCCATGGACATCCATAAAAAGGTGTGGGATCGGACGATGATCGAGGAAATGGGGATTTCCATGGATCTGTTTCCGAAGCTGTACCACTCCCATCAGCAGGTGGGAACGGTGACGGAAGATGCAGCGGCCCATAGTGGATATGCGACGGGAACGCCGGTCTACGCCGGCGTCGGTGATGCCGGAGCCACCACCCTGGCCAGCGGTATCGCTCAGCCGGGACAGTACAACATCAATCTGGGAACCTCCGGATGGGTCGCCACCGTATCCGACGACGTGCTTCCGGCCCAGATGGGCGTGTTCAATCTGGCAGCCATGCCGGAGAACGTATACATCAACGTGGTTCCCTTTCTGAACGCGGGAAACGTCCACAAGTGGATCAGCGGCGTACTGTCGCCGGAAGAAGGGAGGACGGATTACGACTACATCAATGGCCTTTTGGAACGCAGTAGCGTCGGTGCCGGCGGTGTCATGTTTCTTCCCTATCTGGTGGGCGAGCGGTTCCCTGTCATGGACAATAACGTGAAGGGCTGCTTCGTGGGACTGACTCCGGAGACGGACCGCAAGGATCTGGTTCGGGCCTGTCTGGAGGGCGTAGCCTTCTCCATCCGTCAGGGGATCGAAAGCATTGGAACTCCGGCTTCGTCGGTTTCTGTCATCGGCGGCGGCGGACGGGTTAAAGTCTGGTGTCAGATTCTGGCCGATGTTCTTCATCAAACGGTTTACGTCTATAAGAATGCGGAGGTCCTTCCGTCTTTGGCCATCGCTTCGGCGGTGCTTCTGGATCAGGGAAAGATCGAAAGCTACGACGATTTTACAGCGTCGCTGCAGAAGCCGGAGAACAGCGTGGCATATAGGCCTTCCGAAGAGGCGGGAGAAATGTACGATCGGATCTATCGGCGTTACCTGAACATCTATCCGGCGGTAAAAGAACTGTAAACGGCTGCTTTGACGATTTATTGCTTTAATAGGATAAAATTTCGGGATTTTTCCCTTGACGAGTTTCGACAAAAAGGGCTATAATGATTCATAAGTTCAAAAAATCGAACTGTTATGGGACAATTACACAGGTCGACCGTGGAAGCGGATAGAAAGGAACAGCGTGCTCTCACAGAGAGTCCGGGTGGCTGAGAACCGGGCAGGACGCAGTTGTCTCCCGTGGGCCGCTGAGGTCGGAAGAAATGAGAGCGCAGAGCCGGACGTGGTTCGGTCTGCGAACGCAAGGTGGCACCGCGGGTAACAGTCAGAGTATGAGCCCGTCCTTGACAGCAATTGTCAGGGACGGGTTTTCCTGATTTTTGAGGCGAAATACGAACAATGGAGGAAAGACATCATGAGTACAGGCAGATTCGGAATTTACGGCGGCCGGTACGTACCGGAAACGCTGATGCACGAAATCATCCATCTGGAAGAATGCTACGAGTTTTATAAGAAGGATCCGCAGTTCAACGAAGAACTGAACGACCTCCTTCAGAAATACGCCGGACGGCCGTCCCTTCTCTATTATGCGGAGAAGATGACGAAGGATCTGGGAGGTGCTAAGGTCTATCTGAAGCGGGAAGATCTGAATCATACCGGATCCCACAAGATCAACAACGTCCTGGGCCAGGTATTGATGGCAAAGAAAATGGGAAAGACCAGAGTCATCGCGGAGACCGGAGCAGGTCAGCACGGCGTCGCAACGGCCACG
>JAGATO010000074.1 GCA_017621195.1 Bacillota bacterium
GCAGGGCGGTTGCCGTTGCCTGTGTGGCAGCCATGGCTCTGTCGGCGGTTGCCTTCGGGTCGACGCTGTTGGACGGTGGACTGGTAGATTTTCTGGGCGGCGGAAGCCAGCGGGGTCAGGAGATTCTCAGCGACATGGGAACGATGCTGGACGAAAGCCAGAGCCTGGGCGGCTATACCGTCGCGCTGAAGCAGATGGTCAACGACAGAAACGGATGTTACGTTCTGGTGGAGGTCAGTCGGGATGACGGGCAACCGCTGGAAGCGGGATACTACGCTTTCGCGTCCACCGATGTGAGGGTGAAAGAGGTGACGGGAGGAAACGGTTCCGGATGGTATGTGGATCAGCCGCAGGAGACGGACGGCACAAGCGATACAGTGGCGCTGGTCCTGCATTTCGACAGCACGAAAAAGCTGGCGGGAAAGACGCTGGAACTGGCCTTCCACACCTTCGGAAAGGATGAAAGCGATTTGGAAGTTCTGGCCGAAGAAACCTGGGAGTTTACGGTGGAGGTGAGCAATACCGACCACACTCAGACCTTCCGGCTGAATCAGCCCGTGACCTTTGAAAGTGGCGAGGAAGAAAAAACCGTGACGATGGAAACGCTGTATCTGTCGCCCATCTCCGTCATGATGGAGGTGGGGAAGAACCTGCGATCCACCGATATGAGAGAGCTGGCCGTTCTTCGGAAGGACGGAAGCTGGGTGCAATTCTCCGGCGGCGGCTACAGCAGCGGCTTCGGTCTGACGGGCAGCTACACTCAGGTGGATTTCCGCTTCAACACGGTGGTGGATCCTCAGGAGATCGAAGAGATCTGGTTTAACGGAACGAAATTGGAATGGCAGTAAGACCGGAAGAAGTTCATTCGGGCCAATAAAAAGCGGATGCAGTAGCAAGCGGCAGGCGTTTCATGTGGCCGCAGATTCGAGCAACCGCGGCATTATGCGACCGTAGCATCGACCAGAAGCAATATGGAGACAGTAGAAAGGAAAGGTTCTGTGAAAAAATGAGAAATCATTTTTCACAGAACCTTCTTTCTTAACGACGCTGGCGGATAGGATTTTCACCAGAAATCAACTGGCTCGTTTTCCGTGGTCTTTTTGATGTCAGAAGCGCCAAAACGCATGGAACAGTAGAATGAGGTGGAATGGCACCACAAATTCCTATATTTTTCATGTGAATTCTACTTATGATATAGGGGAATTCACGAAACCTGTATTTTTGTATCGGGATCGTTCTAAAATATAGTAAAAATCAAAAGTTCTATATTTTGCGTATTATGATCGCTAAAATATAGGGATGATACGGCGAGTTCTATATTTTACTCTGTAAAACGAACTAAAATATACGGAAATTCCTTATTTATACATAAATTATAATAATTATCATATTTGCGCGCCCAAATCCCTATAAATTAGCATGAGAAAAAGCAAATTTACAGGACTTTTGAAATTCGCTATAAATTAGTAAGCGAAACCATGTAAAATACAGAGATCTCATTTTTCTCTGTAAAATAAGTGGATCTTTCTCGGAAAATATAGGCTGCCAGCGTTCCACCGGTGTTCAACTGACTGCTGGCGCTGGGCGCCAGCGTTCCGCCAGATCTTCGTGACTGAGACCGCCGGTTTCATAGGCAACCGATAAAATGCGGCAAAGCTCCGCCAGGCAATCCCTGTCTTCGATGCGGATGGTTTCGATCTGCGAAGCTTCCTGCTCGTAGTAATGCTGGGAGAGCCAGCGGTGCAGATTGCCGCTCTGGTGGGCGGTGAGCAGAAGCTCGTGGGTGGCCTGCTCCCGCAGGTCCTTCATGGACTTGAGAACGACGCCGTTCCATTCTAAAACAACCTTTTCCTGACTGTTTTTCGTAGGATTGTTCATATAGGTTCCTCCTTGATATCGCAGTATTATTTGTTTGTTCGATTCCTTGTTGGTATCTATAGAATACCGGCCGGGAAGGACAGAGTGTGTCATTCTCGAATTTTGTCGAAAAAACTCGAACGAAAGTGGGTTCTGTCGGCTTGATTCGAGGGCAGTTCTATGGTACGATGAATATACAGAAAAAGGAATTTTTCTTCTGCAGGGGAAAACATCGTTATAACTCAGAGGTAATTATATTGAGGAGGCAAGGGAGTAGATTGACGAAACAACAGACAGGTCTGGCGGAAACGCTGGACATGGCTGCCGAGAAGGCCAAGTGCGACCATTGTGCGAAGAAGATACTGGCGTTCAAGGCGGTTAGCGCGTGGATCTTAAAAGATTGCGCGAAAGAATTTTCCCACTGCAGCGTAGACTATATCAGTGAGCATTGCCTGTCGGACGATGTGGAAGTGTCGGAACATGCGGTTCATCAGGACCAGCCGAGCCGTGATACGAAACTGAATGTCAATGATCAGAAAGTGAATGGCGATGTGGCGAAGCTGGACGGTGACGAGCAGGTGACGAAGCTGAATTCGGAGTCCACATCGATTCGGGAAGGGACGGTTTATTACGACGTCCGCTTCAACGCGAAAGTACCGGGCGAGAACGGACTGATCACGCTGATCATCAATTTAGAAATTCAGACGAAGGATAAGCCGGGATATGAGCTGGTGACTCGGGGGATGTACTACTGTGCGAGGATGATCTCGGAACAGCATGGCACCGTATTTACAAACGAACATTACGAAAAGCTGCAGAAAGTCTACTCCATTTGGATCTGTCCTTCGGTGGCCAAGTGCCGACAGAACGGAATGTTCTGCTATCATATGGTTGAAAAGCCGATTTTCGGGGAACCATATGTAAAAGAAGAGAACTACGATCTGATGGAAGTGGTGGTTCTGAATCTGGGCGAAGTCAATGGAAACAGCAAACCGAGTGCATCACATCTGCTGAGTACGCTGTTTTCTGCGAAGCTGCCACTGGAAGAAAAGAAACAAATTCTAAGTGAGAATTATAACATAGCTATGGTCAAAGAGATGGAGAGCGAGGTGAGTACCATGTGTAACCTGAGCGATGCGATTGAGAATAGGGGAATCCAAAAGGGCGAAGCCATTGGAATCAAAAAAGGCGAAGCCATTGGCCGCATGGAACAGGCGAGAGCCACGGCCATCCGCATGAACAAGAAGGGCCTGTCGCTGGAGGACATTGCCGAAGCCATCGATTTCAACATCGAAACCGTAAAGAAATGGTTGGCTCCGGTGTCCGCCTAATTGAGTGAATTTGTACACATGCTTGCCTGTCGGTGTATAGCGCAGTTTTCTGTGCCGTGTCTGTGCCGTGCGCCGACAGGTTTTTTTATTTGTTTTACATGGAAAAATTGATTATTTCATCAATGGATGACACGGCGTAGCATTTTGAAAAAAATTCGACATGTTTTGTTAAGAAAGGCGCCGCTGAATCGTTAGAAAGGATAGATATACTGGATCCATCAGGGGGACAGATCGGAAAAGAACTCGTGAAACGCAAGGGGAAAGGAGATTAACGGATATGGGACGAAAGAGGGTGACTCAACTGTTTCCGTGGCTTTTGCCGCTGCGGAAATGGGAGAGGAAGGTATGGTTTTACGGAAAGATGCGATTCGATGGGGAGACGTACGCGGAGGATTGGCAGGAGGAACGGCTGAAATACCTTTGTTTTTCCTCCGAAACGGAGATCATCAACCGTGACAGCGGCTTCGATATCAAGTACCAGGAGAACAAGGAACACAACCTGCGGCTGGCATGTAAAACGCTGGATGGCGTTCTGATTCGACCGGGAGAGACCTTCTCCTTCTGGCAACTGGTCCGCCACGCGGAGGATGGTGAGCCGTATCGGGAGGGATTGAGTATGGTGGACGGAGCGGTGGAATTCACGAAGGGTGGCGGGCTGTGCCAGCTGTCCAACGACCTGTTCTGGTGTTTTCTCCACACGCCGTTGATCATCGCGGAGCGCCACACGCATCGGGTGCAGAACTTTTCCGCATTGGCGGACGGACGACCGGCGGGAACCGATGCCGCCGTCAGCGAGGGGTGGTTGGATCTGAAGATTCAAAATAACTCGTCGACCACGTATCAATTGGGGGCAGGTGTCGTAGACGGACGGTTGGCCTGCGAAATCCGATGCAACCGTCCGGTCTGGGAGGAATATGAAATCTTCGCCAGAGACGTCCAGTATGTTCCCGATGACGATGAAATCTGGCAGCGGGCCAGGCTCTATCGCAGGGTGTGGGACATACGCCAGCCGGAACGGCCGAAATTGGAGCATTGGCTGTACGAAAACAGAACGCGGATCAGACCGATGGCGGACTGATCAATTTTGAGGACAGAGTAAAAACATGTATAGAATATATAGTGCATTGATCGAAACTGTTGCGGCTGCTGTTTTTATCATTCCTATTTGGTGCATATATAACAGGTTTTGTTTTCATAGTTGGAAACGAACCGCGATTTATATGGTCGTTGGGCTTTATTTTACTGCGATCTTAGCGCTTGTGGGTTTTCCTGATATCACATCACTGAATATTGATTTTACGGTGAACGCAATCCCGTTTGTGGGTATGGTTTCGGATTTTGTGAATGGTTGTTTGAATCTATTTTTGTTTGTCCCATTCGGTTTCCTTTTGCCGATGCTGTGGGATCGGTTTAAAAATATCAAAAATAGTATTTTGACTGGCTTCCTAGTCTCAACTTTCATTGAAATATCACAGATTTTCACGTTTAGAACAAGTGATATAAACGATATCATTACAAATACTGCCGGTACAGTCATTGGATACTATATTGCACTCAGGATAACTGATCATTTTACGAAGCGAATCTTCTCAAATTCAAAAATGAGTCACTTTTACATAATATGTGTGTCCGTATTGCTTGTCATGTTGTTCCTTCAACCATTCATTTCCTGCATACGGCGGTCTCCAGCGGCAGCTGGTGCGGTGGTCAACGGCAGCAGTGCGGTGACAGCGGCAGCGGTTTGAGATAGTTGAATTAC
>JAGATO010000075.1 GCA_017621195.1 Bacillota bacterium
AGGAGGCGGACCCATATACGCGAATTCCGGATCCGGACAGCGACAGGCTCAGGGATGATATCATCATGGGATATAACGAGTATCCGGAGGTGATCCGTGAATTCTACAACGGAGAAAGCGAATTGTTTCGGGAAGCCATGGAGGATGGAGCCGTATTCGGCTATCTGTTCTTCGATCACTCCTGTCTGGACCAGGAAGAGAGAATCCGACTCAATGAACAAATCATGTACGAACTGGAACCGGGATGCGGATTTCTGTTCACTATCATGGGCCAGAGTGCCGGAATCTACGATTCGTACATCGATCTGCTCTGTTACGACTATCCCAGGACAAAGAAGATCCTGGGAGACCTTCTGAACGATCATCCGCAGCTGCGGGAGTTCGGCTTCGGCGAGCTGGTGTACAACGGGTTCGTGGACGATCTGCGGGTCAATCGGCCGCGGTATTACGGAAAGTGGGACAGAGTACGGATCAGGGACCATATCACGAAGTATTTCGGATCGATCCAACGAAGGCTACTGGATTACGACGATGAGAAGATTCCGGTGGAGATCGCCGTGATTCCGCCTTCGCCTAAAAGGGATTATTACATTCTCACTACCTTTGGCATGGGTGCCAACCGGATGAATGTGCCACGCAATCTGTGGACGCATGGGCTGGATCGGGCGGAGCTGTTCATAGAACTGCCAAAAACATGGGATCCGCTGAGCAGCGACAATACAGACCGATGGCCCGTCCGATGGCTGCGGTATCTGGCCCGCCTGCCTCTGTTACAGGATACGTGGCTGGGATGGGGGCATACCGTTCCCGGCGATGGGCCTCTGGCGGACAATACGCAGCTGTCGGGAGTTATGCTGACCAGCGCTGCGGAGTACGGCAGCGAGGCGGGAGAGTGCGCTCTGGAGGATGGAAGCATCGTCACGTTCTATCGCGTCGTTCCGCTGTATCCGGAAGAGATGGACTTCAAAATCGAACACGGAGCGGAGGCACTGGTGGATTTGTTGAAAGAGGAAGGTCTCCCAACGATGGTGGACGTGAATCGTCCCAATATCTGCGATTGGTAAATGAAGTTTACAATATATTATTTTTTGTAAAGAACGCTTCGCTGCTCATATCGTTGGGGCGCAGAAACCGTCCCAGCCCGTAAAGATCCTCTGTTCCGGAGCTCTGGGAAAACCAGTTTATCTTCTCGGTGCATCCCAGGGAAGCTTCAAAGCCCAGATCCCGGATGATCTCCTCGGCACCGTCGCCGATTTCTCCGTAGGGATAGGTGAAGGTGTTGGGGAGGATGTTGCAGTGTTCCATCAGCAGCTCCTGAAGATGAACCACGTCTTTGGTCAGAACCTGACGATAGTGTTCCTCGGTTTCGCCTTTGGCGCGGCCGGCACCCTTGCGGCCCCGGTCGGTGGAGTGGAGGTCGTAGGTGTGGTTTTGGATCTCCAACAGGCCGCTTTCCTGCATCTCCTTCAGCTGATCCCAGGTCAGATGGGAATAGTTGGGATGGTTGCTGTCGGCCAGGCTGAACTCCTCGGTGTATTTTCCCACCACGGAGATGACGGCCTTCATTCGGTACGTCTGAAGCAGAGGATACGCGTAGAAATAATTGTTGTAATAGCCGTCATCAAAGGTCAGAAGAATGGGTTTCTCAGGAAGGGAAGCCCGTTTTTTTACGAAATCGATCAGTTCGGACATGGTGATGGTGGTATAGCCGTGTTCCTGAAGGTACTGCAGATCCGATTCCAGCAGCTGTGGAGAGATCACGAAGCGGTTTTGAAACGCTCCGTCCTTCAACAGGGAGTGATACATGAGAATGGGTACTGCCGTTCGTCCCAACCCGAAGGCTTCTTCGCTGTTTTGGGAAGAGGAAGCCACCTGGGCGGAAGCGTCGTCCGGTGTTACTTCACGATAGGGGTAGGCTCGGATCATTTCACCGCTGGCCTCGTCCCGCCGAACCGTGGCGCGGTGCTGTGACAGAAGCCGGGTCAGGGAATACAGGTCGATCCAGATCTCGTTGGGTCCGTCCTTTTGGGATTCGTCGAAGATCAGCTGAACGCCCCAGTGGAGGTGAGGCGTATCGATGTTGTTGACGTTTTCCCTGATGCTGTAGCCCGTCTGGCCACTGTATCCGATCACGTCGCCGGCGGTGACCTCCATGCCTTCCGTCAGACCGTTGGCGTAAGGGCGGTCCTTGCGGAGATGGGCGTAATAGTAGTAGCGCTTTCCGTCCAGGCTGCGGATGCCGATGCGCCAACCGCCGTACTGGTTCCAGCCCAGAGCCTCCACCACGCCGGATTCCACGGCGATCACCGGCGTCCCGGTGCTGACCATCATGTCGTGTCCCAGGTGTTTTCTGGCGTAGCCGTAGGTGCGGCCGGCGCCGAAATCGTCGTAATCCGTATACCAGTACCCTTCGGCGATGGGGGAGAAGGCCTTCAGGCCGTACTGCCGCTTCCATTGCGTTCCGTCGTCGATCTCGAATTCGCCCACCAGTCCGCCCAGGACGGCGCTGTAGGCGCGGTAATAGTAATTGTAGTATTTCATGCCTTTGGCCAGGTGGGCCGTGTATTCCCCCTGCTGCAGCCGTTCCACCAGCCGGTCCAGATCGGCCTTTCGGTATAGGGAAAAATTGCCGCCATATTTGGCGGCCAGATAGGATAGAAGCTCGATCCAGTCCAGATGTGTCTCCGTGCCGTAGCTTTCGATATCCAGCTGCATGGTGGTCTCCAACAGGGAATAGGGAATGTCGAAATCAACCCATTTGATGGGGGAATTCCCTTGGGAAGCTACCACCTGGCTGATCGCAGGCGAGACGGACCACAAGAGAGGCAGAGCCAGGCAGACCAGACAGAGAAGGCAGGCGATGCATCGTTTCAAATCGGGGCTCCTTTCGAAAAAATAATCTTGGAATCAGTAAAGTTCTATGATTTTTCCGCGAAATTATGTATAATAAATGTGCACGTTATTTCAAGCTGAAGGAGGACAACTACATGGCATTTTTAGATAAGATGAGCGACCTGGGAAGAACGGTGGCCAAGAAATCCGGCGAAGCCGTGGATACGGCGAAGATCAAGCTGAAGATCAGCGACCACAGATCCCAGATCAAGGAATACAAGGTTCAGATCGGTACCAGCGTCTACGAGGCATTTGAAGCCGACGGCCATCCGGACGGCGAAGCGCTGCACCAGCTGTATCTGAAGATCAAAGAAGAAGAAGCGGCGATCAAAGAACTGGAAGCTTCTCTGTAGGCGGAACGGGAGATCGTTTCATGAAAATCGCATTTTACACGCTGGGATGTAAGGTAAATCAATACGAAACACAAGGATTAAAAGAAAATTTTAAATCACTCGGTTACGAAATCGCCGACAGTGCGGAGGAAGAAGCCGACGTTTACGTGGTGAACACCTGCACGGTGACCGGTCTTTCCGATCGCAAGTCCCGTCAGTACATCCGGCGGATGAAGAAGAAGAACCCCGATGCCATTACGGCGGTCATCGGATGTTACGCCCAGATCAGCCCCGACGAGGTGGCGGCAGTAGAAGGTGTGGACATCGTGGCGGGGACCAATGAAAAGGGAAAGCTTCCGCAGCTGATCGAGCAGTTTCAGCGGGAGCATCGCCAGATCTGCTCCGTGCAGGAGTACGAAGCTCTGGGAGAAGCTTACGAGGATATGGGGATCATCACCTCCATGGAGTCCCGGACCAGGGCCTTTCTCAAGGTTCAGGAGGGCTGCAACCGCTTCTGCTCCTACTGCGTCATTCCCTACGCCAGAGGAACGGTGCGGAGCCGACCCAAGGAGGAAGTGCTGAAGGAAGCCAAAGCCCTGCTGGATTCCGGGTTTAAGGAACTGGTCCTCACCGGGATCAACACGGCGCTGTACGGTGCGGAGCCGGACTTTCCGAAGGAAGAAAGCGGTCTCACCGGCGTGGAGATCCTGATCGACGCCATTTCCCGCCTGCCCGGCGATTTCCGAATCCGGCTCAGTTCGCTGGAGCCCACCGTAGTCAACGTGGACTACGTGAAGCGGCTACTGAAGTACGACAGGCTCTGTCACCATCTTCACCTGTCGGCTCAGAGCGGAAGCGACCGCGTTCTTTCCGCCATGAACCGGAGGTACGACCGGGCGGAATACCTGGAAATCGTCCGTGCGCTGCAGGAGGCGGATCCCGGATACGGGATTTCCACCGACCTGATCGCCGGGTTTCCCGGAGAGTCCGAGGCGGATCACGGCGACAGCCTGAGCCTCATCGAAGAGACAGGCTTCTGCAAGGTTCACGCCTTCACCTATTCCCGCCGACCCGGGACGAAGGCGGCGGAGATGAAGGGGCATCTGGCTCCGCAGGTGAAGAAGCGCCGGACGCAGCAGCTGATCGAAGCCGGTGAGGCGGCGGCGGAGCGGTTTGCCCGAAGCTGTATCGGCCAGAGACGGCGCGTGCTGTTTGAAGAGCGCAGCGACGACGGTCTGTGGCGTGGCCACGCCGACAACTTCCTTCAGGTCTACGTGGACAGCCCGCAGGATCTGGAAGGGAAGCTGATGGAGGTGGCTCTGACGGAAGTGTATCGCGACGGCGTCAAGGGCCAACTGTAAACAATCGACTATCATCACTGTAATAGAAAAGGAGGTATCGTATGGCTGATTGCATTTTCTGCAAGATCGCAGCGAAGGAAATTCCCGGAAAGATCGCTTACGAGGACGATCGGATTCTGGCGTTTCACGATCTGGAGCCCCAGGCTCCCGTCCACGTGCTGATCATTCCCAAGAAGCACATCGCTTCGTTGGACCAGGTGACGGAGGACGATCGGGAACTCATGGGCTATCTGATGTCCAAGGTGAAGGACATCGCCAAAGAGCTGGGTCTGGACAACGGCTACCGCGTGGTCATCAATACCGGCGATGACGGAATGCAGACGGTAAAGCATCTGCACGTTCATCTGTTGGGAAAGCGCAAGATGACGTGGCCGCCGGGCTGATGTGACATAACTTTTTCCGCAAGAATAGAAAAAAATACTTGCAATTCAATACGACAGGATGTACAATAGTCGTGTTATAGGCAAAATTCGTTGTGGATAGGCATCCAAATGATTTCAAAAAGGTCAGGAGGTGAAAATATATGGCACAGGTCATCGTTAGAGAAAACGAAAGCTTAGAAAGCGCACTGAAGAGATTCAAGCGTTCTTGCGCGAGAGACGGCGTTATGTCCGAACTGAGAAAAAGAGAACATTACGAAAAGCCCAGCGTAAAGAGAAAGAAGAAGTCTGAAGCTGCGAGAAAAAAGGCAAAGAAGTTCTAAATCCCAATAAAAGAGGTGTTAACCGATGTCTTTAAAAGACAAATTGATGCAGGATTTTAAGGAAGCCATGAAGGCTCACGACGAAGTCCGCAAAAACACGGTCAACTTAGCCAGAGCCGCGATAAAACAGTATGAGGTAGATCATCGACAGGAGCTTGATGATCAGGGGATCATTGAAATCCTGACCAAGCAGGTGAAAATGCGAAAAGATGCCCTCTCTGATTTTGAAAAAGCCGGCCGAACGGATTTAGCCGAAACATACAAGCGAGAGATTGAGATCCTGATGGCGTATTTACCGGCACAGTTATCCGAAGCGGAGATCGAAGCCATCATCAAAGACACGGCGGCCCAGTTAGGCGTGGAAGCCGGAAGCGGAAAATCCGGTTTCGGTAAGCTGATGGGTGCGGTCATGCCAAAGGTGAAGGGCGTCGCCGACGGTAAGGTGGTAAAACAGCTGTTGGAGGCATTTCTGGCCTAGGCCGGACAAGCCGAGACAATCATACGAAACATAAGATAACCCGGAAGTTCCGGGTTATTTTTTTTCGCCCGGATTCATAGGCTTAGCAGAGGGGAGGAGAGCCAATGAGTCTGAAGGAAGAACTGCTGCTGGATTTTGATCTGCGGATGCCACGCATTCTGGTCAACGGAAATCAGGGCATCATCGACAACGTGAAACGTCTGGTGCTGCTGTCGGACGAAAGCATCATCGTCAGCTGCGGAAAGCAGTACGTTTCCGTACGCGGGAGGCGACTTTCCATCACCTTTTTGGAAGACGAGCGCATGTTTATCAAAGGAACCATCGAAGCCGCGGAGTTTTACGGGGAGACGGACAGTCATGAGTGAATGGAAGCTGCGGAGATGGAAGAAAATAGAGCTGGAAGGCTTTGAAATCCACCGACTCATCAACCTGTGCAGCGCCAGGGGCATCGGATTTCGCAATCTCCGCATGGTGGATGACTGCAAAGCGGAGGCCCAGATCGACGGACGGTCCTTCGATGTTCTACAGAAGCTGGCCGGCAACCGCTATCGCGTTACGGTGGTGGGACAGCTGGGGCTGGAGAGCAGGCTCCGCCTTCTGCTGTCACGAACGGCTACCTGCGTGGGGCTGGCGTGCTTCTGCGGGATTGTGTATTATCAGAGCTGCTTCATCAGCCAGGTGAGGATCAGCGGCTACGAGCGACTGACGGAACGGGAGATCCGGGAAACGCTGGAAGAGCTGGGCTTCTACCCCGGTGCGGTGAAGTCCTTCGATCTGGCCGATCTGAAGACGCGGCTGTATCACGAGCTGGACAATGTGACATGGGTAGGGATCTCCTACGAGGGGACCGTGGCTCAGGTGGAAGTACTGGAAGGCTCCATCGTACCGTCGCGGGAGGATACGTCCGATTCCGTTCACGTGGTAGCCGACCGACAGGGCTATCTGGAAGAGCTGATCGTAAAAGAGGGAATCGCCAGGAAGAAACCGGGAGATTATATCGAAGAAGGGGAGATTCTGATCAGCGGCATCGTCCCCATCACGGATAAATCCTACACCAGAAAGGAGGAAGAACTGATCCGATACGTCCATGCACAGGGAGAAGCGAAGGCAAGGGTGCTTCATCGGGCCACCTGCTATCAGCCCCGATACACTGTGGTGTTGGCGGATACGGGGCGCTGGATTCCCGGGATCCGTCTTCGCATCGGAACGCAAAGCTGGGACAGCGATCGGTTCGTCCGACCGTGGGCCTCGTCCCGCAGGGACGAGGTTGCCTCCCTGAAAACGCTTCGACCCATTCCGGTGGAAATTCAGCTGTATCGCAGCCGTGAAGTGACGGTGACGAGAGCGGAGCGATTGCCGGAGGAAGTGGAAGCCAGGGCGGAACAACAGGTCCGAGCCATGGTCAAAGAAATTTTGCCAAAAGACGGCCAGTTGATGAAGAAAGATTTGAGTTTTTTACGGAAAGAAAATATAATAGAAGTGAATGTGTTGCTCCATTCTCTGGAATCCATCGGAAGGGACCAACCGTTTGCGGCGCAGAATCCGTCACCGGCGGAAGAAGCGCCGGATCCACAATGAATCAAAAAGGAGATTTGCATTTGGAATCACGGATGAATCACGAGGTGAAGCTGGCCCTCGCCCCGGAATTTGACACCACACAGCTGTTCGGAAATCTGGATGAGAACATCAACCTCATCAGCAAACACTACGACGTTACGGTGATCCATCACCCGGACGAACTTCTGATCCGGGGAGAACAGGCGGAGAAAGCGGCTTCGGCCTTTCGGGAACTGCAGATGGTGCTGGACGACGGCGAAACGCTGGATCAGCAGAAGCTGCCCTACATTTTGGAACTGTGCGACAACGGGATCTCGTACAGAGAGAGCAGAATCAACAAGGATATTTTATGCTATACCCATCGCGGAAAGCCCATCCGTCCCAAGACGCTGGGACAGACGGAGTACGCCAGGCTGATCCGCAATCACGACGTGGTCTTCGGCGTAGGGCCGGCAGGTACCGGGAAGACGTACCTGGCCGTGGCCATGGCCATCACTGCGTTTAAGAATAAAGATGTAGAAAAGATCATTCTGGCCCGTCCGGCGGTAGAAGCCGGAGAGCGGCTGGGATTTTTGCCCGGCGACCTGCAGGAGAAGGTGGACCCCTATCTGCGGCCGCTGTACGATGCGCTCTACGATCTTCTGGGACGGGATAGCGCCCTGCGCCTGAAGGAAAAGGAAGTCATCGAAGTGGTTCCGCTGGCCTATATGCGCGGACGGACGCTGGACAATTCCTTCATCATTCTGGACGAGGCCCAGAACACCACCAAAGAACAGATGAAGATGTTTCTCACCCGTCTGGGTTTCGGTTCCAAGGCGGTGATCACCGGTGACCTGACCCAGATCGACCTGCCCCGCGGAAAGGTATCCGGGCTGAAGGATGCCGTTCGCGTCCTGCAGGGCGTAGAGGGCGTGGAATTCTGCTTCTTAAAGGAAGGCGACGTGGTTCGCCATCCGCTGGTGCGGCGCATCATCCGCGCCTACGATCAGATGGAAGGAAAGCGGGAGGAGGATGAAGATGGAACTGATTTTCAGTGAAGAATCGCTGGACCGGCTGAACATCGATGATCTGGAAGGACTGATGACCCGGGCGGCAACCATGGCCGTCGAAGGGGAGGAGATCGATCCGGAACCGGTGGTGGTCAGCGTGACGTTCGTGGAGCCGGAGGAGATCCGGGAGCTCAACGGACAGTACCGCGGAAAGGACGCGGTCACCGACGTGCTGTCCTTTCCGCAGTTCGACGATTGGGACGACCTGCCGGAGGAAGGTGAGATCGTTCTGGGCGACGTGGTGATCTGCATGGATCAGGCGGCCAGACAGGCGGAGGAGTTCGGTCACAGTCTGGAACGGGAGGTCCTCTATCTGTTCGTCCACAGCATTTACCACCTTCTGGGCTACGACCACATGGAAGAGGATGAGAAGCGGGAGATGCGCCAGAAGGAAGAGGACGTCATGGCTCGGCTGGGATTGACCAGAGAATAGGAGAACGGTATGAAGGAATATACTCCCCGTCAGGTGAAGGAGGATCCGGAGCTGATCCGCCGCCTGTACCGGGATGCGCTCAAAGCGACGGAGAACGCCTTTGCGCCCTTTTCTCACTTTCACGTGGGAGCGGCGCTGTTGACCCGGGACGGAAGAATCTTCACCGGCGTCAATGTGGAGAATTCCTCCTACGGTGCCACCATCTGCGCGGAGCGCACGGCTTTAGTGAAAGCGATTTCCGAAGGAGCCAGAACATTTGCGGCCATCGCCGTGGTGTCTCAGGACGGAGAAGCCTGGCCCTGCGGGATCTGCCGCCAGGTGCTGTACGAGTTTTCGCCGGACATGCTGGTGATCACCGGAAGAGGCGAGAAAGCGCTGGAGACCGCTGCGCTTGAGGAGCTGCTCCCTCACGGGTTCAGATTATAGAAGAGAGATAGAAGGAGAACAAATGAAATCAGGTTTTATCGGGATCATCGGCCGCCCCAATGTGGGAAAATCCACGCTGATGAACGCCATTCTCGGAGAGAAGATCGCCATCACCACAAACAAGCCTCAGACCACGCGCAACGCCATCCGGGGAATTTATACGAAGCACGAAGGCGGAAAGGACGACTGCCAGCTGATCTTCATCGATACGCCGGGAATTCACAAGCCCAAGAACAAGCTGGGAGCTTACATGACCGACATGGCCAAGTCCACGCTGAAGGAAGTGGAGGCCGTAATCTTCATCGTGGATGGACCGCTGAAGGACGGATCGGGCGACGCCTACATTCTGGAGCTTCTGAAGCAGGTCAACACGCCGAAGATTCTGGTGATCAACAAGATTGATCAGATGGGTCCGGATCTGTTCCGTTCCATCTACCAGCAG
>JAGATO010000076.1 GCA_017621195.1 Bacillota bacterium
CGAACGTTTTATCAACTATGCGAAAATACACACCTCCTCCGATGAGACCACCGGAACCCATCCCAGCACCCCCTGGCAGTTTGACCTGGCCCGGCTGCTGGCGGAGGAGCTGACCCAGCTGGGTCTTTCCGATGTCAACGTCAACGAATTCGGCATCGTCACCGCCGTTCTCCCGGCCACCGAAGGCCTGGAACACCTGCCTGCCCTGGGCTTTCTGTCCCATATGGACACCATCCCCGAGGTCAGCGGCGAAAACGTACAGCCTCTGCTGTGGGAAGATTACGACGGAAGCGACATCGCCCTTCCCAAGGACGGCCTGGTGATCCGGGCGGACGCCTTCCCCTTCCTGAAGGACCTGAAGGGAAAAACCGTAATCACCGCTTCCGGCGACACCGTACTAGGTGCAGACGATAAAGCCGGTATCGCTGAAATCATGACCCTGTGCGAACAGCTGATCGAGCAGAAGCTGCCCCACGGAAAGCTCTGCATCGCCTTCACTCCCGACGAAGAGATCGGTCAGGGCGTGGCTAAGTTTGACGTGGAATCCTTCGGCGCCAAGTACGCCTACACCGTGGACGGCGGCCTGCCCTGCTCCATCGAGTACGAGAATTTTAACGCCGCCAGCGCCAAAATCTCCATCGTGGGCGTCTCGGTTCATCCCGGCTCCGCCAAGGACATGATGGAAAATGCCCTGTTGATCGCCATGGAGATCAACGGCCTGCTTCCGTCCGATGAAATTCCCGCCAAAACCGAAGGCTACGAAGGCTTCTTCCACATCATCGACATGAGCGGCGGCGTGGACTGCGCGGAAGTCAACTACATCATCCGCGACCACAGCGCTCAGCGGTTTGCCGAACGAAAGGCCCTGCTCACCGCCATCGTGGATCAGGTCCAGAAGGCTCATCCCAAGGCTTCGATTCAGCTGGAGCTGACCGATACCTACTACAATATGGTGGAAAAGCTGACCGACTGCATGCACTTGGTGGATAACGCCAAGAAAGCCATCGAAATGGCCGGGCTGGTTCCGGCGGAGACCCCCATTCGCGGCGGTACCGACGGCGCCATGCTCTCCTTCATGGGCCTGCCCTGTCCCAATCTGGGAACCGGCGGCTACAACTTCCACGGCCCCTACGAACTGGTCGCCATCGAAGACATGGACACCGTGGTGGAAATCCTGAAGAACATCGTCGGTCTGTACGCCCAGGCTTAATACCACAATTTGATAGCCGAATCACTCCGTCGGAACGTTCCGCTCCGAATTCCGTTCCGACACAAAAGGGCAGCTGCAGATTTTATCTGCAGCCGCCTCTTTTCATTTGCAATCTATTTCTCACTCACCTTGTACCTTAGAATTCGATCTCAATTTCCCGGCCTTAGAGTTCATTTCCCGGAAACTGCGGAATTCCCGCAAAGCCTTTGGCCAGCCCTTCGTCGCTGGGAATGTAGTCTCCCATCTGTCCGTTGTTGAACTTTTCGTAGGCAACCAGATCGAAATATCCCGTTCCCGTCAGGCCGAACAGGATCGTCTTTTCCTCTTCACCAGGACAACGGGTGGTTTCATATACTGGCATCAAGACAATTCCAAGCAAATCGAGGTGAAAACCCATGCATACCATCGAAACTCTGCCCCTGGGTCAGGAGGCCGTCATCTCCCGTCTGTGCTGTACCGGCCGTCAGCGCCAACACATGGAAGATCTGGGCTTCGTTCCAGGTACCTCCGTCCGTCCCCTGTACCGCAGTCCCTCCGGCGATCCTACGGCCTACGCCGTCATGGGAGCCGTCATCGCGCTGCGCAGCGCGGATGCCCGTCTGGTTTTCTGTACCCCCTGCGAAGGGATGACCTGCCTGTGAGAACCTTTACCGTCGCTTTAGCGGGAAACCCCAATGTGGGCAAATCCACCATCTTCAACGCTCTGACTCACCTTCACCAACATACGGGAAACTGGCCCGGCAAGACCGTTTCCAACGCCAGCGGACAGTTTTTCTGGCGGGACGCCGACTTTACAG
>JAGATO010000077.1 GCA_017621195.1 Bacillota bacterium
ACAATCTGGGAAGAGATGTGCTTGCCTATCTGTTGAACGGAGCGCGAAGCTCCCTGTTCGTAGGGCTGACGGCAACGGTCATCTCCATGGTGCTGGGAACGCTGATCGGCATTACGGCAGGATATCTGGGCGGCTGGGTGGACAATCTGCTGATGCGGATCACGGACTTTTTCCTGGTTCTTCCCTGGCTTCCGTTCTGCATGGTGCTGGCGGCGATTCTGGGAAACAGCATCTGGAACATCATCCTGGTCATCGGTCTGACCGGATGGTCCAGCACGGCGCGCATCATTCGCGCTCAGACCCTGTCGGTGAAAGAACAGCAGTACGTGGAACGGACCATATCCATCGGAGCCGGAAAGTGGTACATCATGATGAAACACATCTTGCCCAATGTATTCCCTCTGGTGTTCTCCGAAGCGATCCTGATCGTATCCTCCTCCATTCTGACGGAAACCTCTCTGGCCTTTCTGGGTCTGGGAGATCCCACCAATCCCAGCTGGGGAACGATGCTGAACGATGCGTATTCCACCGGCGCCATGACAGTCGGTGCATGGTGGTATTTCATCACACCGGGTCTTTGCGTCATTCTGGTGGCCCTGGGCTTTACGCTGATGGGATATGCCTTCGATGAAATCCTCAATCCGAAGCTGAAAAAACGATAGGAGGGGAAGATATGCAGTTATTGGAAGTCAAAGATTTAAAAACATATTTTACCACCTCCAAGGGCAAGGCGAAAGCGGTGGACGGCGTATCCTTTACGCTGGATTACGGCCAGTGCCTGGGGCTTGTGGGTGAGTCGGGCTGCGGCAAGAGCACCACGGTGCTCTCCATCTGTCAGCTGCTGCCGAAGGAAGGAAAGGTGGAAGGCGGTCAGATTTTTCTGGAAGGAGTGGACTATGCATCCATGTCCGAAGAGGAGATCAAAAAGCACCGCTGGCAGGATGTGTCCATCATCTTCCAGGGGGCCATGAACGCCTTTAATCCGGTGAAGAAGGTGGGCTGGCAGATCGCGGAAGCCTGTATCCTTCACCAGAATATGACGAAGGAGCAGGCCTGGGAGCGGGCAGGAGATCTGTTCGAGATGGTAGGCATCGCCAGAGAGCGCGTCACTCAGTATCCTCACGAGTTTTCCGGCGGTATGAAGCAGCGTGCCATGATTGCCATGGCGCTGGCTTGCAGTCCGAAGCTGATCATCGGCGACGAACCGACCACCGCGCTGGATGTCATGATTCAGGCGCAGATTCTGGAACTGTTGGAAAAGCTCCGCAGGGAGCTGAACATGGGGATGATCCTCATCACCCACGACCTGTCCATTCTGAGCGAAACCTGCGACAAGATTGCGGTGATGTACGCCGGAAAAATCGCGGAGCTGGGAACGGTGGACGATATCTTCAACCATCCGATGCATCCGTACACGAAGCGGCTTCTGGATTGCTTTCCGAACATCCACAGTACGGAGCGGACGATTCCCGACGGCATTCCCGGCTATCCGCCGAATCTGACCGATCCGCCGGAAGGATGCCGGTTCTGTCCGAGATGTGCGGAAGCCATCGGCCGCTGCAGTACGGAAGAGCCGGAATTCCTGCAGGTAGGGCCGCAGCACTTCGTGTCCTGCCATCTGTGTGCGAAGGGTGGTGAACAGAATGGCTGAAACAATGCTGGAAGTCAAAGATTTAAAAGTGTATTTTGAAATGAAGAAGGGATTTGCCCAAACCCTCTTTGGGAAACCGCAGATCCTGAAGGCAGTGGACGGGGTCAGCTTCTCCATCGGCCGCGGAGAGATTCTGTCTCTGGTGGGCGAATCCGGCTCCGGGAAAACCACCACAGGCAAGGCGATTCTCCAGCTGGCGCCGGTCAGCGGCGGCAGCATCCGCTTCGAAGGCGAGGAGATGACGGAGAAAAAGGACCTGTCGGAATTCCGTAAAAAGGCGCAGATGATCTACCAGGATCCGTATCAGGCGCTGAATCCCCGCCAGTACATTTCGGATATCGTGGGAGAACCGCTGGATGTGAACGGTCTGGTCACGACACAGGAGGACCGGGACCGGCGCATCAGGGAAGCTCTGGAAAGCGCAGGACTGACACCGGCGGAGGACTACATGTACCGGAGGCCCTTCGAACTTTCCGGCGGACAGCGGCAGCGCGCCGCCATCGCGGGCTCTCTGATCATGAAGCCGGAGTTCGTCGTGGCGGATGAACCGGTATCCATGCTGGATGCCAGCATCCGGACCGGCATCGTGAAGATGATGCTTGAGGAACGGGATCGGAAGGGTGTGGCCTATCTTTTCATCACTCACGATCTGTCTCTGGCCTGGCTGATTTCCGACCGGATCGCTATCATGTACCTGGGAAAGATCATGGAAATCGGCACCGCGGACGAAATCGTCAGAAATCCGAAGCATCCGTACAGCCGGGCGCTTTTGGACATCATGCCGGTACCGGGCAAAATCCTGACGGAAAAGCGCAAGATCCTTCAGGGTGAAACGCCCAATGCGGGAGCTGTAGTGGTAGGCTGCAAGTTCTGCGGACGGTGTCCGGAAGCTATGGAGATCTGCTCGAAGACGGAACCGGAAAACGTGGAAATTTCGCCGGGACATTTCGTCATGTGTCACAAGTACGCGGCGAAGATGACGGAAGCGGAACGGCAAGGAGGAAAGCATGGAAATCCTGAAACATCTGAATGAGTTGATGGAATGGAAAAGCGTCAGCGAAGACCGGGAATGCTGCAAGGCGGCGCTGCGCTATGTTCTGGAACTGGCGGAGAGCTTCGGTCTCGAGACGAAAGTGGGCAGATACGGCGATGTAGGGAGCGTGGATCTGGGAGCAGGACCGGAGACCGTGGGCGTTCTGGTCCACGTGGATGTAGTGGCGGAAGGAAATCCGAAGCTGTGGGATTTTGAACCGTATCGTTTGACGGAGAAGGACGGAATCCTGTACGGCAGGGGAATCGTGGACGATAAGGGTCCGGTGATTGCCAGCCTTTACGCCCTGAAGAAGATCAAGGAAGCCAACGTTCCTCTGAAAAAGAGATTGCGGCTGATTATCGGTACCAGCGAAGAAATTCAGTGGACCGATATGGAACACTATATCGAAGAATTCGAGTTGCCGGATTACGGCTATTCGCCGGACGGGAACTTTCCGATCTACAATCAGGAAAACGGATACATGGATGTGGAGCTGCGGTTCGATGAAACGCTGCCGGAAGGAATCGGTGGATTTACCGGAGGAAGCGCGGCCAATTCCATTCCGTCGTACGCCGCTTACGAAAAAGAAGGGGCGACGGTGGCCTTCACCGGAAAAGCGGCCCACAGTTCTTCGCCGGAGCTGGGAACGAATGCCATCAATTTGCTCTGTGAGGCGGTGTCCCGGGAATACGGGTTGAACTTTGCCCGGGTCGTTCAGGAGTATTTTCCGGAAGGAAACTACGAGAGCAGCTTCCGATTCCGGAAGGACGACGGAAGCCTCAGCCAAAAGGGAGATTTGACCATCGTACCGACGCTCCTGCGGCAGGAAGGCAAAAGCATCTTCCTCAATTTCAACGTAAGGCAGAGCTGTGGAATCTCCTGTGGATCCATTGTGGAGGGCCTGAAGGAAAAGGCGGAAGAATGCGGCTATGAGGTGATCGTCCGGGAGGGGATGGAGCCGATCTGGGTCGACGAGAATCAGCCGTGGATCAAACGCATGCAGCAGGTGACTGAGCGATACGGAATGGAGCCCGAGTGCCTGTTTGCGGCGGGATGCAGCTACGCCAAGAGCATGCCAAACTTCGTCGTCTGGGGCCCCGTATTCCCGTGGGATCCGGACTGCGCGCACATGGAAAACGAACAGCAGAGCCTGGAAAGCTTCCTGCGCACCCTGGATATGTACACGGAGTATCTGACCTTGGAAGGCCAGAGTGAGCCCATAAAATGATGAAAAAGCCCGCGGCAGCTGCCGCGGGCTTTTGTAAGAAATGGAAGCGCGGCGTCGGCCGCGCCATCATAAAAGACGCCAGCCTCAACCGCGGTTGGGACTGGCGCCGTCTGTTTATGAGTAGGTCTTGATGATATCCTCGGCGATGACACGGCGGGAAACGCAGAGGTTCATGGCTTGCTTTTCGATGTAGCGGTGGGCGTCCGGCTCCGTCATCTTCAGCTCCGTGATCAGAAGCCACTTGGCGCGATTCACCAGACGGATTTCCTCCATCTTCTGCTCGATGGAAAGGTTCTTCTGTTCAAACTTGCGCAGCCGCTCCCGGGCGCTTCCCATCCAGCGGAGGGCTTGTAGGACGGCAGCCTTGGACGTGGGCTTGG